>NZ_JAVRBR020000123.1:0-96420 GCF_034531165.2 Dendronalium sp. ChiSLP03b
CGCCCGTCTCCAAATGCTTTCCCCTTAACTGCTTGCGCGTGTATTCTGATTGGATTTTCCACTGCCTTTTACTCCTCAAAACCCCTGCTCTTATTACTTTACTTCGACTTGTGTGTACACCGTAGCCTTGGAAAGGGGGGAACGGGGGGATCGTAAGTGCTACACAACAGCGCTAACCGCAAAGGATTTTTAACTAAATCTTGGATGCGCTGACGTTCAGCTTTATCTAATTCCTGCCATAATCTTTCCCCTTTGTCTGCATCCTTGTTGTGAAACCAACGCCCAATAAACTCTTGCACTTGTTGCGGATATTCAAAATTGAGTAACCGATACGTCTCGAAATTTTCTAAAGCGCCGGCGTTTGCTTCCCAAACATTCACCCGACAAGTCAGCACAACCCGCGCATTTTTCACCCATCCCGTCAACTGCTGGGAAATCTCAGTTAATGGTTGGGGTGAAGACATTTCATCAGCTGCATCCAACAACAACCACAGACTATTATTCTTGAATAAATCTGCGAAAGCGTTTTCCTGTTCTTCTTGTACGCGCACCACTTCTAAAGCATTCTTCAGCCAATCTTGCAACAGATAATTTTCTACACTCTTTCCTTGCAGAGAGGGGCTGTGGCTATATTGGTTGTTATACAGGAATCCGGTTTAATTGCGTGAAAAAATCTAATGCCAATTCAATTAATGATTGCAACACATCCTTGGTTTAAGACGCGATGAATCGCGTCTCTACAAGATGGTTTATTTGTTAAATTTTTTTCAAATTGGTATAAATATGGCATTTATCGATTGTATGCAACACGGTTCGGATCGTTTTTTTGATAAAAATCATACATGACAAAAACGCCTTGTAGAGACGGCGATTTATCGCGTCTCTCTTGTTAGTTCACAACACAAGTCCATTCGTCCACAACGCAAGTCCATTCATTCACAACATAAGTCCATTCATTCACAACACAAGTTCATTCGTCCACAACATAAGTCCATTCATTCACAACACAAGTCCATTCTCAACTATTTATTCTCTAGCGTCGTGTAATTACTGAGCTAGCAATCTAATCTTATTAAAAAAAACACCTTTTTTTGCAAGCTTTACTGAACCGCTACATTGTCCCATTGAGACACTCTAGAAAGATAGAGTTTAGTAAAAAGTATCCATTGATGCCACGCAAAAAAAGAAGCTCTACCCTGCTGGAAAAAACCGAACAGAGAGTAATCGGATTTAAATCAATTGATTCCAGCCTTGACTTTGGTAACTCCATCAGTTTAAACCATTTAACCGAGTTAACCGGGCAACTCCGTAACCAGATTGACCAGTATAATATGATGCTAACCGCCCTTGATTCGGCAAAGGCAGAAATAGAAACCCTTGAAAAAGCCATCCGCGAAACCTCAGAACGCTTAGTCAGTGGTGTGGTATTGAAGTATGGCAAAGACAGCCGGGAATACGAAATGACAGGCGGAGTACGCAAAAGCGATCGCATTCGTAAAGCCACCATTACTAGGTTAAAATCGACCGCAGATTCCAAAGCAGCTTCTAAACAGACGGCGTAAACAGCAACAAGTAGGCATCATTTACGATGAATGATGCCCATGCTTTGCGTAGGCGAGGCGTAGCCCCGCAGTTAGCTAGAGTGATTATTGTCGCTGTGCTGGCGGGGGTAACTGAGAAACTATTTTTTGATTCCCAAAAAAACAATCCTTAATTAAGGTGTTATTTTATGAGCGATCGAGTGGTAACTGACAAATTTCTCCAAGATTTAGAGCGTATTGCTCAAGTGCGGTCTGAAATTTCTGTAGGTTTGAATCAAATTGCTGAAACTATTAATCAAGCTGAATTAGCTGGGGATTCATCTTCAGGTAAACTCAGTTTAGAAAGAGATATTCAAGATATTACAGTAGCTAGTAAAAATCTAAAGCAAGGTGTATTTCGCCTTTTAGTTTTAGGCGATATGAAACGGGGGAAAAGCACCTTTTTAAATGCTTTAATTGGTGAAAACTTGTTACCGAGCGATGTTAACCCATGCACAGCAGTATTAACAGTTTTACGCTATGGCCTAGAAAAGACAGTTACCATTCATTTTAATGACGGTAAAAATCCCCAACAGCTAGATTTTCAGAGCTTTAGATATAAATATACGATTGACTCGGCTGAAGCCAAAAAATTAGAACAAGAGAAAAAACAAGCATTTCCTGATGTAGATTATGCAGTAGTTGAGTACCCCTTGCCACTGCTAGAAAATGGCATTGAGATTGTTGATACTCCGGGATTAAATGATACAGAAGCACGTAACGAATTATCATTAGGTTATGTAAATAATTGTCATGCAATTTTATTTGTCATGAGAGCTTCCCAACCATGTACTTTGGGCGAGCGTCGCTATTTAGAAAATTACATCAAAGGTCGAGGATTGACAGTTTTCTTTTTACTTAATGCTTGGGATCAAGTGCGGGAATCATTGATCGATCCTGATGATGTAGAGGAGTTAACAGCAGCAGAAGACAGACTACGGCAAGTATTTAGCGCCAATTTGGCAGAATATTGTTATGTAGATGGTCAGAATATTTATGAGGAACGCGTGTTTGAACTTTCTTCAATTCAAGCACTCAGAAAACGATTGAAAAATCCCGAAGCAGATTTATCAGGAACTAGTTTTACTGCTTTTATGGGAGCGTTGAATACTTTTCTCACTAAAGAACGTGCGATCGCAGAACTCCGCCAAGTTAGAACCTTAGCTAGACAAACCTGCAATCATACCCGCGAAGCAATTGCAAGACGCATACCATTACTCGACCAAAATGTAGATGAATTGAAAAAACGGATTGATTCAGTAGAACCAGAGTTTAACAAACTTACAAATATCCGCGATCGATTTCAAAAAGAAATTATCCATACAAGAGACACTCAAGCAAGAGCAATTTCTGAATCGTTTCGCAGCTACGTTTTAGATTTAAGCAATACCTTTGAAACCGATTTCTTACGCTATCAGCCAGAATTAAAGATACTTGATTTCCTCAGTAACGGCAAACGCGATGCATTTAACGCAGCCTTGCAAAAAGCTTTTGAACAATACATTACTGATAAATTTGCCGCTTGGACTTTAACTGCTGAAAAAGATATGAATGCAGCTTTTAAAGAACTTTCTCGGAGTGCCGCACAGTATGGCGCATCTTATAGTCAAGTAACAGACCAAATCACTGAAAAATTAACCGGACAAAAAGTTATAATTGATGCTGAAGCTACTACAGAAGATGATAACTCTCCTGCATGGGCAAAATGGGCAATGGGATTGTTATCTTTGACTAACGGTAACATTGCTGGTTTTGCAATGGCTAGTGTAGGGTTTGACTGGAAAAATATCTTACTGAACTACTTTACTGTACTTGGTATTGGTGCATTAATAGGAACAATAATCAGCCCTATCCTTGCTCCTCTCTATATCCCTTTACTTGGCTTAGGTGTAGGATTTTTACAAGCAGACCAAGCTCGAAAACAGTTAGTTAAAAGCGCCAAAAAAGAATTAGTTAAGTATTTGCCACAAGTTGCCCAAGAGCGATCGCAGACTGTATACGATGCAGTAAAAGAGTGTTTTGATGCTTATGAAAGAGAAGTAAATAAGCGAATTAACGATGATATTTTAGCTCGTAAATCTGAATTAGATAATCTTTTACAACAAAAACAAACACGAGATATTAATCGCGATCGCGAGTTAAATCGATTAAAAGTTTTGCAAGAGAATGTCATAGCTGAGGTACAAAAAATTGAAGCGGCATATAGTAATTTAATAACTTACTATAGCTAAATAACTTTAGACCCAGACGCAGATAATGAAATTTTGGGTGCAGTGGGAATGAGGAAAATATGCAACAAAAGTCTGAAGGTTATAAAAATTTAGTATACTCTCTCAAATCTGCATCTGGGTTACTAGATTTAAAGCAAAAATCGCAACTGAATCGAGATTTAATTGCCATCTGCAACAATCTGGCTAATTCCAACTTTCGGATTGCGGTATTTGGGCCTTTTAATCATGGCAAGTCAACTCTGTTGAATGCTATGCTGGGAAATCGCACATTACCAATTGATTTGATTCCCACAACAGGCGCAGCGATTACTGTTAGATATGGTTCTGACGTGCGGACTCGCATCATTTTAGTCGATGGAACAGAAATTGACTGTAGCGGCACAGAAATTTTACAGCAATTTGCCATTCTAGATGAGAATAGACAGATGCGAAAAGATGTGGCATCTGTAGAAGTTTTTTGTCCCCATCCCTTCTTAGAAATGGGTGTAGAATTTCTCGATTTACCGGGAACAAACGATCGAGAAGAACAAAATAATTTAGTCAGAGAACAACTTTTAAGTTCAGATTTAGTTGTTCAGTTATTGGATGCACGTAAGTTAATGACTTTAGGCGAACGAGAAAACCTGCGAGATTGGTTATTAGATCGCGGTATTAAAACAGTTATTTTTGTTGTTAATTTTATTAACTTACTCGAACCCGACGAGCAAAAACAAGTTCAAAATCGTTTGATATTTGTTGCAGAAAGCTTTCGAGCCGAATTACCTGCTGGTTTTAGTAATTTATATCGTGTAGATGCTTTACCTGCATTAAGAGCTAGATTAAAAGGTGATGTTGCTGCCGCTAATAGTAGCGGTTTAGCAGCTTTTGAAGTAGCTTTGCAAAATATTGTTGGGATTTTACAACAAAATTGTGGCGATGTGCGATTGCCAAGATTGCAGGCGCTCGCCTCTCAAATTCAATTATCATTAAAAAATAAAATTGACCCGCTTGCTAATGAAATTAAAACTTTTGATGACAAGCAAAACGCCAAAATTGAAGTTAAACAAAAAGCTGCTAACTTAATTAATCAAGGCTTTGTCACAAGTGTTAGAGAACTACGCGATTGGCTAGCATTACCCAAGCTGCTTGCAAAATATCAAGCCGATGCAGCAGTCGCATTGGCAGAAAATAATTTTAAAGCGTGGCAAACAGGCACTTTCAAAAACGACCTGACACAATTGCAACTAGCTGTAGTGAAATGGCTTTACCAAGCTTACGACTTTTTCCAAGAACAACGACCAGAAGACTTATTAATTCCCCTTCCTAGCGAACCGCAAATAACGCTACCACCAAAACCAAATAATACAGATACTTTGAGTGAACCTGGTTCCATAGCAGTTGGCAGTGGTATTGGTTGGTTGTTAGGCGGCCCTGTAGGAGCAGCTGTAGTTGGAAGTATTTCTTATTTGTTAAATAAAAATGTCCAAAAACAAGACGAACAATTAGTAAAAGAATCTTATCATCAAGAAGTTGCTAAACTTTGTATAGTCGCAATTGAAGATTATTTATCTCGCTTCAGTCATCAAGGGTTAACAATTTTGGCAGAATACGAGCAGAAAGCTGTAAAAATAATTCGCTTTACAGTTGGTCTGGAACCGCAAGAAATTACTAATAAACGTGAAGATTTGCAGTCATGGCAAAATACTTTTAATCAATTACTGCAAGAGTTAGAAACAGCAAATATCTTTTCAAATTATCAATCTTATCAAGAAACACCAAAACCTCAA
The DNA here is from genome assembly GCF_034531165.2 of Dendronalium sp. ChiSLP03b. Lineage (NCBI taxonomy): Bacteria > Bacillati > Cyanobacteriota > Cyanophyceae > Nostocales > Nostocaceae > Dendronalium > Dendronalium sp. ChiSLP03b. The sequence continues at coordinate 5,578 of NZ_JAVRBR020000123.1, forward strand.
AACTCAAGCAGAGAATATTTCCCACAACAAGAAACAGTTCAAACTTCCTCAGCAAAAGATATTCCGAATCAGCAACGACAAGAAAATACAACAAAGAATACCAGCACCAGAGTAGAATCTCCACGACAGCAAGTTTCTTCACCTCCCTCACCACGTCCAGAAGAGGTGGAAGCGAAATTTCGCAACTGGGAACTTGATGAGGAGATTGCACAAATGAAAGTAGAAATGCGTTCTGGTTCGCAAACTAGCAAAGCACCGAATCAACCCAAAACAGAGGTTGAAAAAGATAAAATTGCTCGCGCTTATACGACTTTAGGGTTACAACCGAGTGCTTCATTTGCCGAAGTGAAACAAGCTTATCGAACTTTAGTCAAACAATGGCATCCAGATTTATTTGTGGGTAAGCCACAAATACTACAACAAGCTCAAGAAAAAATGCGTATAGTTAATGAAGCTTATACAATTTGTCTGCAAAATCAAGAGCTTCGCTAATTTATATAAGATTAGCATCGGCGATCGCTCGAAAACATGGAGTATCGTCACAATCAAGCAATTATATCGAAGATGGAAGACAGTCCAGTGGATGGTAATGTACCACAATGGTCTTCTGTTGAACTATGTAACCATATTTTAGGGCTAGAATAATCAAGCTTTTGAAAATGTCCAACCATTAGACAGCCCATAGCCCCCTCAAACAGATAACATTTACGTATGAACGCTACACAAGAACAACTAAAACTAAAATTTGAGCAGGCTTTGGTGGCTGCTTTTGGCCCTGACTTGGCTGGAGTAGATCCGATTTTGGTTGCTGCTAGCAATCCTAAATTTGGTGATTATCAGGCGAATGTTGCTTTATCGCTGAGTAAAAAGTTAGGAAAGCAACCAAGAGCGATCGCTTCTACTATTGTTGAGAAACTAGATGTATCAGAAATCTGCGAACCGCCAGAAATAGCCGGGCCAGGTTTTATTAACCTCAAACTGAAAACAGCATACCTAGAAGCACAACTGAATGCCATTCAAGCAGATCCCAGACTAGGAATCCCCACGGCGAAAACACCACAGCGGGAAATTGTAGATTTTTCCAGTCCGAACATTGCCAAAGAAATGCACGTCGGACATTTGCGTTCCACGATTATTGGTGATTCCATCGCCCGCGTTCTCGAATTTCAAGGACATGATGTCCTGCGGCTGAATCATGTGGGTGATTGGGGTACGCAGTTTGGCATGTTAATCGCCTATCTCCGGGAAGTTTACCCAGAAGCTTTAACTACTGCTAATGCTTTGGATATTGGCGATTTAGTCACCTTTTACCGCAAAGCAAAACAGCGGTTTGATGCCGATGAAGCTTTCCAAGAGACAGCACGGCAAGAAGTTGTTAGATTGCAAGCAGGTGCAGAAGATACGCTACATGCTTGGAAATTACTGTGCGAACAGTCGCGCCAAGAGTTTCAGATAATTTATGACTTACTTGATGTTCGTGTAATTGAACGGGGTGAATCTTTTTATAATCCTTTACTTCCAGGTGTTGTAGAAGATTTAGAAAAATCTGGCTTATTGGTAGAAAACCAAGGCGCAAAATGCGTTTTTGTGGAAGGATTTACCAATAGAGAAGGTGAACCTTTGCCCTTGATTGTGCAGAAATCCGATGGTGGCTATAACTACGCTACGACAGATTTAGCAGCTCTACGCTACCGGATTCAACAAGATGAAGCAAAGCGCATAATTTATGTAACAGATGCTGGACAAGCAAACCACTTTGCCCAATTCATCAAAGTAGCACGCAAGGCGGGATGGGTTCCCGATGATGTGGAACTTGTCCACGTTACCTTTGGTTTGGTGTTAGGTGAAGATGGTAAAAAATTCAAAACTCGTTCTGGCGATACTGTAAGATTGCGGGATTTATTAGATGAAGCGATCGCTCGTGCCCGTACAGACTTAAAAGCTAGATTACAAGAAGAAGAGCGCCAAGAAGCTGAAGAATTCATTAATAAAGTTGCTGAGGTAGTTGGCATCAGTGCAGTGAAATATGCTGACTTAAGCCAAAACCGCACCAGTAACTATATTTTCAGCTACGACAAAATGCTGGATCTCAAAGGCAATACCGCGCCTTATATGCTATATGCTTATGCGCGGATTCAGGGTATTAGCCGCAAAGGTGATATTAACTTTAAAGAGTTGGCAGACAATGCCAAAGTTCTGTTGCAACATGAAACAGAATTGGCATTGGCAAAATACTTGCTGCAACTAGACGAAGTAATTAATACTGTAGAGCAAGACTTATTGCCCCATCGTTTATGCGAATATTTGTACGAACTGAGTAAAAAGTTTAATCAGTTTTACGATCGCGATCGAGGAGTTCAAGTCTTAAATGCTGAAGAACCACTACGGACATCCCGCTTAGTTCTCTGTGACTTAACAGCTAGAACTCTAAAATTAGGACTATCTTTACTGGGAATTCAAGTACTAGAAAGAATGTAAAAAACTTTATGTCTGAGTGTTTTCGTGGTTGTTTCTAACAGCCACCAAATTGAGATTTTTACAAGAGGCGATCGCAATGGTACAAACACCACAAAAAAGCATAACATTAGCAGAATTTCTCAAGCTCCCAGAAACCAAACCCGCTAGTGAATACATTGATGGTCAAATTATTCAAAAACCAATGCCACAGGGAAAACACAGTACAATTCAAGGTGAAACGGTTAGCGCTATTAACTCGGTAGTTAAGCCCAATCGAATTGCTCGTGCTTTTCCAGAACTACGGTGTACATTTGGTAGCAGGTCAATAGTACCAGATGTGAGCGTATTTACTTGGAACAGAATTCCCCGCAATGAAAATGGCGAAATCGCCAACGTTTTCCAAGCAACCCCTGATTGGACAATTGAAATTCTATCGCCTGACCAAAGCGTTACGAAAGTAACGAAGAATATTTTGCATTACTTAAATTATGAAACCCAAATGGGTTGGCTAATCGATCCAAAAGAGCAAATCGTAATTGTGTATATACGCAATCAACAGCCAGTCTTTTTGGATGAAGCAAATTCTTTACTTCCAGTCCCGGATTTTGCAAGTGAATTAAAGCTGACAGTTGGAGATTTATTTGGTTGGTTATTGGAATAATTAAGGCATGGAAGTAACTACCTCCATGCCATATTGATTTGAATATTAATCCTTATTGCCAAACATAAATAAGGATAAACAGAATAATCCAAATTACATCGACGAAGTGCCAAAATAAAGAAGTTGCATTGACACCATAGTGACCTGAATCGTAATTTCCAGGAATGAAAGAGCGCACCAAAATAATTAATTGCAACAGAATTCCGGTAAAAACGTGCAAACCGTGGAAACCTGTTAACAGGTAAAACATACCTCCAAATGTTCCAGTGGTGAAGCCAAAAGCTAGGTGACTCCATTCAATCGCCTGTCCAAACAAAAAGTAGCTGCCCATCGCCATCGTTGCTAAGAGAAACAAACGATATCTCCATAATTTATGACGTTGCAGCTCGCGTTCTGCTAAATAAATGACAAAGCTACTGGCAACAAGAATTACCGTATTGATTGCAGGTTCTTTAATTTCCAGTCCCGAAACACCAACTGGTAGCCAGTTAGGAGTCGTTATTTTGTAGATAATGTATCCTGCAAAAAAACTCAGGAAAATGACGCTTTCAGACAGTAGGAACACGATGAAGCCAAACATCTTGTTACCTTCTTCGTCGTAGCTGTGTTCGCCACCTGTCTGGTGCAACTCATCTGAAGCGATATAACTGTCCATCGATCCTATTACCTTGCAGGCTGAAGAGGTTTGAAATTGAAACGCAGAGGTACGCGAAGGGGAGGCAGCGCGTTGCGGGGGTTCCCACGCCACTTGCTCCACTTGGGGAAACCCCAAGACCGCAGTGGCTCCCCGTTGTAGCGACTGCCGTCGCGCAGAGTGTATGCAGAGGGTTTCTGCGTCTTCCCGATTCTCTGCGTTAGTTGTGAGTGTGAGCTTGTGCTGTTAACGGTTCGGATTTACCGTAAGCATAGGGTTCAGAAATGATGATGGGAATTTCTTCAAAGTTCTCTACTGGGGGCGGTGAAGAAACCATCCACTCTAGTCCAATTGCCTGCCAAGGATTATCTGGTGCTTTCTCACCTTGCATCCAAGAAATCACCATGTTGAAAATGAAGGGCAAAGTGGACATTCCTAACAAAAATGCACCAAGGCTAGCAATGATATTCCAGAATTCATACTCTGGGGCGTAGGAAGCAACTCGACGCAACATTCCTTGCAACCCTAAAGGGTGCATGGGTAAAAAGTTGAGGTTAGTGCCGATAAATGCTAAAGCGAAGTGCAACTTACCCCAGCCTTCGTAGTACATCCGACCGGTCATTTTGGGGAACCAGTGATAGATGGCAGCATACAAACCCATCGTCACCGTGCCGTAGAGGACATAGTGAAAGTGACCAACTACAAAGTAAGTGTTGTTAACGTGGACATCGACTGGCACAGAAGAAAGCATAATGCCTGTGATGCCAGCGAAGACAAACATGACTAATGCGCCCAAGGCAAACAGCATCGGTGTATTTAGTCGCAACTTACCTCCCCAGATGGTCGCTACCCAAGCAAACACCTTAATACCAGTGGGTACAGACACAAACATAGTAGTGAGCATGAAAATCAACCGCATCCAGCCAGGAGTACCGCTGACATACATGTGGTGTACCCAAACAATGGCGCTGACTACGGCAATCAAGATTGATGAAACGGCGACTACTTTGTACCCGAATAGAGGTTTGCGAGAGTAAACCGGGAAGATTTCTGAGAAGATGCCGAAGACGGGCAGAATAATCACATAAACGGCAGGGTGGGAGTAGAACCAGAAGTAATGCTGGAACATGACTGGATTTCCTCCGTTGGCTGGGTTAAAAAATCCAGTACCAACTGTAAGGTCCAGTAGCAGCATGACTGCACCTGCGGTCAGTGCGGGTAATCCAAATAGTTGGATAATCTGAGCGCTAAATACACCCCAGACAAACAATGGCATTCGGAAGAAAGTCATCCCAGGCGCGCGCATCTTGACGATGGTGGTGACAAAGTTGACTGCCCCCATAATCGAAGACACGCCAGATATTGCTACTGCCAAGAGCCAGATAACTTGTCCATTGATTAAGTTACCTGTGGGATTCTGGAGACTAACTGGTGGGTAAGACCACCAACCGGCTTGAGCTGGACCACCAGGGACAAAGAAACTGCCCATCAACAGAATCCCGACTACTGGCACCATCCAAAAGGCGACAGCGTTGAGGCGAGGAAATGCCATATCTCGCGCCCCAATCATTAGGGGTACTAGATAGTTAGCAAAACCAACCAGTGAGGGAAATGTCCACAAGAACAGCATCACAGTGCCATGCATGGTGAACATGCCGTTATAGACGGTGCGATCTACTAGGTCTGCATCGGGTGTAATCAGTTCTCCCCGCAGTACCATCGCAAAGATGCCGCCGACTAGAAAGAAGAAGAATGAAGTAACAAGGTACTGGATACCAATAACTTTATGGTCAGTGCTAAAGCTGAAGTATTCCTTCCAGTTACCTGGGGATTCGTGGTGAGGCTTCTCACTAGAGAGACTGATGCCTTGAATAGGGATATTTGTCATAGTTCCTTTCAACCTGGGTAATTGACCAGAGGAGATGCCGCAGGTGCAACTGTAGTCCAACCAGTTTTAACTGGCTGAGTAGATGCTTGTGCATACTCAGAAGCTGCCTGATTATTTGCTGGCGATGGTTTTTGGCTTGCAGCTTGGGCTAGCCATTGGTGGTACTCTTCTGGTGATTCGACGACCACATTCGCTTGCATGGTCGCAAAGTATGTGCCGCTATATTGAGAGTCGGTTAGCCGATATTCACCAGTGCGAATCGGAGTGAATTCAAAGTCAATAGTGTGGTTAGGAATAATGTCTTGCTTGAGACGAAATGCCGGAATGTAAAAACCGTGCAAAACATCTTCCGATCGCAAGGCTAAACTTACTCGGCGATCGCTTGGTAAATGCAATTCGGTACTGGTAACATCTGTTTGAGGATAGTGAAACACCCAAGCCCATTGTTTAGCCAGTACATCAATTTTTTCTACAGGTTCAGTTAAGGCGGCAACTGGTGCTTCGTTGGTTGCTGCGTAGGCCGATTCCATACCCATTGGATTGTGCAGGTGAACTAGCTGCGCCGGGCCTTGAATCCCCATTTGCTCGTAAACTTGGTAGCTGTAACCAGCAATCCAAAACACTAGCAAAATTGGGATGGCTGTCCAGACAACTTCTAGGGTGACATTACCCTCAATGGCTGGGCCGTCGCTGAAGTCATCCTTTTTCGCCCGATGGAAAATCACGGAATACATCAGGGTGCTAGTCACTCCCAGAAAGATGAATGCACCCAGCGTTACCAAAAAGCTCATCAAATCGTCAATCAGGTGAGATTCCGCCGCTGCTTGTGGAGGCAGCCACGAATAAGCTTGCTTGCCTATCCAGAGACTGGTGACAGTCACCGCGATCGCACCGCTAATTACGGTCAAAATATTTAATATCTTCCGGACTTTCATGGTCAGTGGTTAGTGGTTGGTGGTTGGTAGACAAGACAACTGACAACTGACAAATGTACGGGCGCAAGGGCTTGCGCCCCTACTGACAAAATTTGACTACTTGAGTACTGTGTTGAGGTCTTCACCCAATCGCAGCAATTTATCTGCTGTATTATGTATGCCAAACTCGGCAGCCATTTGCGCTCCTAGTGTGCCGTGGACGTACATAATAAACATGACTGCTACACCTGTAAGCAGATAGCTCCAATGCACTTGTTTATCTGCGTCTTGGTTAGAAACGAAGCGTTGCCATCCTCTCCAAATGGTCATGACCAGAATCAGCGCTAATAAGAACACTCCACCTACGCCATGCCAGAGCATAGTTTCCATTGCCTGTAACCCCCAGGCACTCTTGACATCGGCTGGTGGGGTTGCCAGCAGCATTTCATAAAAGCCTGCTGCTACGGTGAAAAAAGTAATGACGGTTGAAGCTAGCATGTTGTACCAGCCGACATCAAATAAGTTGGCACGTTCAACAGAAATCGCCAAAAATTTGAAGACCCATTTTTGGAAAGGGAACAGCACACCAGCGATATCAAAGGTAAGGCCGATGATGAACAAACCCAGAGTCAGGTGAACTAAGTTGGGATGAATGGGAATACTATAAGGCAGTCCGTTTGCACCCAGGTCGCTCAATTGGTTAATCAGTTCAGAGTTCATGGCAAGATACCTTCCTTAACCGCTTCCACAACTGGCACTGTGTGCAGTCCATATACCCAAACAAGTTCGTCTCCCAGATATACCTGCAAGCCAACTATCAGGGTTAAAAGTAGCCCTGCTCCCAGATAATAAATTGAAAGTTTTTGCGGGTTGCGAGAACGAATTACATAGCGCCATGCTGTAATCGCCGCGATAATTCCCGAAAGCGACCAGCCAATGAGTGTGTGTACATTCAACACTGATTTAGCCAGATCGTAAGGTTGTGCCAAGCCTGCTTCAAACTGACCAAAAATAATGGCCACGAAGATGGCGATCGTGGCAACAAACATATTCCACCAACTCACTTCAAAAAGATGAGTTTTCCCCGTCAAATAACCAACTACATCACAGAAGAATGCAAACAATACCATCGCAATTACGAAGTGAACAACGATGGGATGAATTGTATCTGGGTAGGGTAAATTGTGGTCGTTCAAAGATGTAAGATACTCAAGCATTGTCTTCTCCTGGACATATCTACCGCTCCTCGGTTCAGCCTCAAAAATTATTGATATTAGCTAGCAAGACTAGGAATATTTACACACGACCGGAATTGGTTAATCAGATTTTTGCAGCGAAATCCGGTTGTTTGAGTGTAAACTTCGTAGCCGCAAGATTCAGCGAGGCTAATATTTATAGTCAATGATTGAGTTCAATTCATTTGTTCATGTTGATATTCTGCAACAGTGATTTTATATTTACCTCACAAAATTACTGTTGTTCGTTTGATTTAGTGTGACCTATCTCTTAGCTTAAGGATTTTTTTAGTAGTTGTCAAAAAACTTAATAAAGTTTTCTAAAGATTTTTATAATATAGCTTAACTTGTTCTTTTTCAGAAATTGCACATAGAAAAATATTTGAATGTTCAAGATTTAACATTCTTAAAATCTGGATTTGTAATAGCAATTACAAAATATTAGTTTTAAATTTTTAACTATAAATTAAAAACTCAATAGAATGAAAATAGATTTTTAATTAGATTAAATGAATTAGGATCCCGGTGAGTGCGTTCATCAAAAGTTTTGACGTAGCGACTGCTCCATATCAATATGTTCAAAAAGTAAGTACAGAATCTGAACTTTTTTCATTACTTGGGATAAATATAGCGTCGCTAACACTAGGGGCAAACTAAACCGTATTGAGTAGTTGGAATTGATACCAGGGCAAACGCACGTAAAACCTGAAACCCTTGCGGGACAAGGATATTGATGAAAAAAGAGACTCAATTATAAAACACCCAAACCCTTGCTATTAAAGGATTCTTATACTTTAGATGCGTTTGCCCTGGAGTTGATACCGTTAGTGAACTTCACAATTCACTGAAAAGGATAAGCTAACAGTGATTAAATTCTTGAAATACTTTGTGCAAGAAATGTTTAGAGTTACATTGTCAAGTTATTCTGCAAAAAACTTGACAATTTTAGGAATATAAAAAAAATGAGATTAACTCTGTCTTACTTACAGATTTACAAAAAAAGAGCGATCGCGCCATTATAGATACGTGCAAAAAAAATAAGTACCGAATCAATTTTTGAATTCGGTACTTACAACTTCGTCAAAATGATGAAATGTAATTATTCGCGCTCACCAAAAATAGAAGAAAAGCGATCGCTAACTACCCAACAGTAACGGAGTCTGGCTTTGAATTTGTAAGTAACGATAAAGCCGATTCAAGGCGTTTATATACGCATAAGCTGCTGCCACCACAATATCAGTATCAGATGCTTGCCCCGAAAATATCCGCTCTTGATGTCCTATACGAACTGTCACAGTTCCTAGCGCATCAATTCCTCCAGTCACCGATTGGACGGAGAACTCTATGAGTTGATTGGAAATCTGCACTAGTCGATTGATTGCCTGATACACAGCATCCACTGGCCCGGTGCCTACAGTCGCATCCGTGAGGATTTTGCCATCAGGGGTGACAACTGTAATTGTTGCAGTTGGACAAGTGCAGTCACCACAAATCACCTGAATGTGTTCGAGTTGAAAGCCACTTTCTATTTGAATCTGTGTTTCATCTCGTACAATCGCTTCTAAATCCCAATCTGACATTTCTTTTTTCTTGTCAGCGACTTCCTTGAAGCGATTGAAGGCTTTGTTCAAATCTGCCTCACTCAGTTCAAATCCTAATTCCTTCAGTCTGGTACGGAAGGCGTTACGTCCGGAGTGCTTGCCTAAAACAATGCGATTTTCTGGTAAACCAATGGCAGCGGCTTCCATAATTTCATAGGTTTGGCGGTGCTTGATAATCCCATCTTGATGAATTCCCGATTCATGGGCAAAGGCATTTGCTCCCACAATCGCTTTATTTGGCTGAATCAGCATTCCCGTTAATTGCGAAACCAAGGAGGAGGTTTTGTAAATTTCCTGGGTTTTGATATTGGTTAAAGGTGCATCACAATCAACTGGACGATTAAAGTAAGGATTAAAGAAGGGTTTGCGAACTTGTAAGGCCATGACAATTTCTTCCAATGCCGCATTACCTGCTCGTTCGCCAATACCATTAATCGTACACTCCACCTGGCGTACACCGTATTCAATTGCTGCGAGGGCGTTAGCTGTGGCCAAACCCAAATCATTTTGAGTGTGGATGGAAAGAATCACCCGCTCAATATTGGGAACGTGTTCTCGAATGCCCTGAATCAGATTGCCCATTTCTTTAGGCGTGCAGTAGCCAACGGTATCAGGAATGTTGATTGTAGTTGCACCAACTGCGATCGCTCGCTCCAATACCTGATAAAGAAACTCTGGCTCGGTGCGGCTGGCATCCATCGGTGAGAATTCTACATCATCTACAAAAGACTTAGCATAGGCAACCATTTCTTCGGCGATCGCTAACACTTCACTACGAGACTTTTTCAACTGATATTTGAGGTGAATATCCGAGGTAGAAATCATTGTGTGGATTCGAGGACGTGCAGCGGGTTTCAAGGCTTCGGCTGCTGCTTGAATATCTTGGCGAATGGCTCTAGCCAAACTACAAATGATTGGCCCACCTGGTATCCCTACTTGTTCGGCGATGGTTTTAACAGCTTGAAAATCTCCCGGACTGGCAACGGCAAATCCAGCTTCAATCACATCGACACCTAGTAGAGCTAGTTGATGAGCGATCGCTAGCTTCTCTTCTACATTTAGGGTTGCGCCTGGTGACTGTTCGCCATCCCGTAGCGTTGTGTCGAAGATGATAACTCTGTCTGCTTGCGATCCAATACTCATAACTGTCTCCCGTAGTGTTTAGGGAATTTTTATTTTTTACTTTGGATATTGTATACAATTTTTAGATTTTGTATACAATATAAATTATGAACTTCAATGAATTAGCAGCCAATGTACTGCACCAACGCAGTACCCCCGATCTAATTGCTGATGCTTTGCGGGAAGCGATTCTACAGGGTATTTTTCAGGAAGGACAATCCCTCAGACAAGATGAAATTGCCACTCAATTTGGAGTCAGCCGCATTCCCGTGCGCGAAGCACTCAAGCAATTAGAGGCTGAAGGATTGGTGACGCTGCATCTCAATCGCGGTGCAATGGTATCGGTAATGACAGCCGCCGAGGCGCAGGAAATTTGTGAGATTCGCAGCGCTTTGGAAGTAAAAGCGATGCAGCTGGCAATACCCAAGTTAAGTACGCCTGATATAGAAAAAGCTGCTGTAGTTCTAGAAGCCAGCGACCAAACAACCGATGCAGGTTTATTAGCGAAACTTAACTGGGAATTCCATGCCACACTCTATGCCAGTGCAGCACGTCCGCGACTGCTAACAATGATTAAAAACTTGCATGTTAATTGCGATCGCTACGTCCGCGTACAATTGGCACAAATGGATTATCAAGAGCGATCGCAAAAAGAACACTATCAACTCTTGGACGCTTGTCATCAGCGGGATAGTAAAGCGGCCGTCCGGTTGCTGAAACGCCATATTGACACCGCAGGAGAACAGCTAGTTGCATACTTGCTACAAAAAGCGTAAAAGCGGCGATCTGCTATAAATATTTCCTACGTAACTGCTAGAATTCTCTGTTTTGGATTATTTTTAGCTAATTCACAGAGAAAACAAGTTGTGTAAAGAAATTACTCTCCATATACCGTCACCATAATTTGACGCTGGCGGGGTTTAATGTCACACTCTAGGTGAAAGATTTGCTGCCATGTACCCAAAATCAACCTACCATTTTGCACAGGAATCGTAAGCGAAGGGCCTAACCAAGTAGCTTGTAAGTGAGAATGTCCGTTACCATCATGCCAAGTTTGCTCATGTCCGTAGTCGCGGCTAGGGGGAATCAGTTTATTCAGGATTTGCGGTAGATCCTGTTGTAGTCCAGGTTCAAATTCAATTGCACCAATTGCCGCTGTACTACCAATGTTAAATACATTTACGATCCCCGCCTGAATTCCCGATTTTTTCACGATTTGATTTACCTTATCAGTCAAGTCGTGCATTTCGCCATTTTTGGTAGAAATCGTAATTTGCTCCTGATAAACCATAGAACTGTAAAGTGTAAAAGATAAAGGATGAAGTGGGGACTTTCTGATTTTTTCTCATATTCAAGCTTCATCCCCTTATAGGTCAAGCAACTTCATCCTTTATCCTTCATCAGTAGTTAGCGAATCTCTTCTAAATCGACCCACTCGTCATAAGAAGAGTCGTAACCGATGTAATGGACATAGTATTGCTGACCTTGGATGTTCTCAATGGTTGCAGAATACCAATCCTCTTGGTCACCATCCCAACATTTTACCTTTTGACCGACTGCAAATCCGCTGCCATCAGATGAACTAAGAGCGCGAGTCCGAATGTCATCCTCGCCAACCCACTCATCATGAGATGAACCATAGCCAATGTAGTGAATAAAGAATTGGTCATTTTGGATTTTTTCAATCGTTCCCTGATACCAATCGGCATCATCATTATCCCAGACCTCTACTGTTTTGCTCAGTGCATATTCACTGCTATCAGAATTAACAGCAGATGAGACATCTTGGACGGACTTTTGCGGTTGTTGTTGAATTTCCTCTTTTACTAAAGCATATGCTCGCAAAATCAAGCTGCGAGCTACAGTTTGAATTCCCGTATGCTCGTAGTAATTGGTAGTTTGATCGAGGAAGGCTGCCACAAAGTCCAAATTATCATCCGCAATCTGAATAAAACTACCCAGACTCTGAGAAATCGATTGTGGGGTTACGCCTGTCTTGGATACTAAGTTATTCATCCAGCCTTGCACAGAGTTAAAACCCTGCGCGATAAAACCAAGTTTATCAGAGGGATTATTGCCTGGAATAAAGTTGTTAACGGCTGAAAAGACAGGATTTTGAGCTACTACACCAACATCCGCACCACTAATAATTCCCTGGATTTTGCTGAGGAAGTCTGGACCTAACGGCAGAATTCCGTCTATGCAAACTAAAGCTGCCATCCGCATCAAGGATGCATCTTGATAGTTGTTAGCGAGAGTACTGGCAAACTCTTGGGGGTTAGGTTGGGGAATGCCATTCAATTTGCAGAAGGCAATGATTTCGATCGCGATTTTCAGTACTAAGTCAATTGATTGAGTTACGTCGGCTTTGGGAGTAATATTGCTTAAAAAAGAGAGAAAGCCGATTTTTTCACCAACTTTGTTGGCTAAAGCTGCCGTTGCCATAGCTGTATCTGCTTTATCGAGTATTTGATAAAGCTTGATGGCAGACTGGTAGCCTTGTTGGGGATCTTGATATAGAGTAACAGCGCGATCGCGGATTTTCTGGATTACATTAGCATCGGTTTCTGCGGTGATGGCGCGGATAGTATTGTCAAACCCTACCAAATTGTTCCATTGTCCTGGTGCGACATAATCGAGAGCCTTCAACACTTTGACAGTAATATTGTCAGCTGGTAACTCGTCAACTAACTGAATTATTGATTTATCCATAAGCTGGTTTCAAAACCCAACATCGTGTTTACAACAAAGTTCAGCTATATCCATAAGGAACTAATACCCGGACACGCTGAACCTTATTGATAGAGTTCCCTGACTGAATGAAAAAGTAACTTACTGGGTACTGGGAACAAGGGGGACAAAGAAAATAATTCCTGCCTTCTGGCTTGTAAACACTGACTTATCGCAATACTCAATCTCCAATACTCAGTTTCCAGCCTTAAGTATTTGTCAGCACAGGAGACCAAGCAATTGAGCTTGTTTTAAATAAAGTAGAACAATCAATAACACGAGGTATATCTATTATCCCTTGACGATCCCAGGAAGGATAAATGTAATTCTGTAGCCAGCAAGTAAGCTCCCAAGAATACTTATTAGATATCTCATTTAATAGTGCGATCGCACTATTTCGTGATAAAAAACTGATTTCTTCTCCATATAAATCTAAGGGAAAAGCCAGAGTCTGTAAAAGGCTTTCATATTTAACACTCGTTTTATTCTTATCTTCACCAAAACAATAATTAATAAGAGAAAAACCAGCAATATTTAAATCTAATCCATTAGAAGCAAAGATAAAAGTCTCACCATCTTTCTCAGATTCATAATCACTAGGAAGCCAGAAATCTCTACAAAAAAACTGGTAGTCGTTAGACATAATCATCCTATATATTTTCAAAATATTTAAGAATAAAAAAGGTCTCATAATGGTAGACTGCCATCAGTAGTATTTACCAATGAACAGCATTACGAGTAAATTTGATTTCTGAAATATATTCAAAGCAATAATGATGTTAATAGCATCACTTCATACTTTGAGAAGTCAAGTATTATGTTAATAACATCACTTCATACTTTGAGAAGTTGTGATTTGTGTGGTTGAATACAGCTAGGACTTGTGTATTAATAATAGTCCTAACCTATGGATTCCCTACTATTTGTATCGAAAGCTACTTCTTAATAGTGAATCCGGTTGTCATCCAGATTATGGAACATCACACTTATCTTTTACTTTAACTTTCAGCGAGCCGCTAATTTAGGGAATTAATCAAAAATCAACAATGAACAGACATATTATTATAAATAGCATAATTACTACCTGCAATTTTTAAATTTTTTTCAAGATGATGAAAAATTCATCTTTGTATAAATTGCTTACATTATTTAGGCACAGTATTTCAAAGTGTTATATTATTCTGACTTTTTCCGGTATTCTTATAACTCACTTCCAGACTAGGTTTTGTTTGACAAACGCTAAATTTTACCAAGCATTGATAGTGTTCTACGCGTCGATCGCAGCAATCAAAGTGTATCGATATTTACCTATCTATGCTTTGGGAGGAACACCAGTCGAGTTTATAAGTTGTACGGAATTCTCTCGTGCAGAATCTCAAGATCCACGTCGGATATAGTCTTATTGATTGCAGGAAGGTTATATATTTAGATAAGCTAGGCGATCCCTGGCATAAAAATCGGCTCGAATTGCTAGAGCAGATAATAACAGATGTAGACTGCAATAACCAATAGACCTGCAACAATACCTTTGTAGTGATGTTGTACTGCAATTAGTTGCTGCGAGATATTTTTCTAGAGCAGGTATTAAACTGCAACAAAACAGCCAGGATATTGCTCCTGGCTGGTGATAACCAATGAAACTTGTGGTGATTTCTAGTTAATATTAGCAAACGAAGAGAGCAACAACTAATAAATATGAAACAGATATGAAACAGTCTTTTTTGAACCTATGTAACAGGATAATTCCTAATTCATAATATAATCTGCTCTCAGTAATCACGAATTACGAACTATCTGTTAGAAAATCGAGCGCCTGCGTTCCAGAGAGAAATAAAATGCTAGTCAATAAACATCAAAATATTCCACTTGTAGCAAGCATAAAACCATCGAGATGATGTTATGGATATGTCAGAAAGAGCATAGCAATTAGAACTGGTTTTCATCAAGACTATTCTCTTCTTGAGCCGCATGTGGCAGTATCGAGCGGTCATCATCTGGAATTCTTGTAGGTACTCCTAACCGCTTGCGAACTTGTTCCTCTGCTTGATTTTGGTCTTTGCTATTGTCAAACTGACTTGCATCTAACAGATATTTGCTGCGTGCTGCTTCATCTCGGGAAGGCCTA
Organism: Dendronalium sp. ChiSLP03b; assembly: GCF_034531165.2. Taxonomy (NCBI): domain Bacteria; kingdom Bacillati; phylum Cyanobacteriota; class Cyanophyceae; order Nostocales; family Nostocaceae; genus Dendronalium; species Dendronalium sp. ChiSLP03b. The sequence continues at coordinate 20,945 of NZ_JAVRBR020000123.1, forward strand.
TAGCCTTTCTTCCACTTGTACTTAAAGTTCATGAGCAAGCTATATCTTAACTACATGCTTAAATTTAATTTATTTACTGTATTTATTGCCTCTAGCGCTGGTCAGGTAGGTAACAATTAGTTGCCATACTTTTTTCCTCAATCCTACTATTATTTCCTACACTATAGGTAGAGTTCATGTTCAAGCTGGGAAAAGTGATATCACTAGCGGATTCATTGCTGGGATTGCAATCCGCTGGAAAAATAAAAAGTTGTTTTCCGAGTTGCACCGCCTTCCGATGAAGCGCGATCGCTTCATCCAAAGTATGAAACATAATTGGAATCCATCTGCCGCTGTAAAAGTAGACAACGACACGGTTCATTTTGTACTCATCTACGGGGAATGGATTTTGCCAGATCGAAACCACGCCGATACTACTCCTGATGTAATAGATTTATTGATGAAAAATTTATTTAAGCTTTGATTTAAATTTTTACTTTCCTTAACACTTTCCTGCTTCTTGCCTAGGATGGATAAGCAAATATACTTAATATTTACTTAAGATTTTGGTTCTTTAACTTGTTTTGATTTTGTTTAACCGATACGACTACACTCTCATAGGGAGTAAAGTAAAGTTGGAACTTGTAATGCATAGTCTGGGCGATCGCTACCTTGCAAATAGCAACTCAGACTTGTACCCAGCAAAGGCAAGATAGTCTGATGGCAGAACGTATCAGAGGTGGTTGTATGTGCGGGGCTATCCGCTACGAATGTTCAGCAGAACCAATAGCTATGGGGAATTGCCACTGTCGCGATTGCCAACGGGCTACAGGAAGTGCATTTGCTGCGGCGCTCCTCGTGCCATCTAGTGCAGTCACTATTACCGGAGATTAAAATAGTACGAGGTTACAGGCGATCGCGGCAGCATTGTCAGACGTGGTTTCTGCCCAACCTGTGGGGCGCGGTTATTTGGTAAGCCACCCATACCCGACCTCATGAGCATCATGGCAGGGAGCCTCGACGACCCAAGCTGGTTTCGACTTGGGGTAGACTGTTATATAGTCAGTGCCCAACCTTGGGATTACATGAATCCGGATCTACCCAAGTTCGTCAAACTGCCGCCGATGTAACGATCGATTCGATGAAGGCAAACAGATACCAAATATTTCAGCCCTAGTAAGTGAGCTAAAACACATCTAAATTGCACAGTTGTTGACCGCTGATAGTCAACTGTCATCTCTCAATTAACATATTTGTCAAATTAACTGTTAATTTTTAAGTTGTTGGAGTTTATAACTAAAGACTACTAACAACTTTATTTAAGATGCTGGCTCTTTTAACAACAATCCGAGAAGCGATCGCTAATTGGTGGTCGGAGTTCACCCTCCAGACCAAGCTTTTGGCTGTCGCCACTTTAGTGGTTTCGTTGGTGATGAGTGGTTTGACCTTCTGGGCTGTGAATACAATTCAGCAGGATGCGCGGATGAACGACACTCGCTTCGGTAGCGATTTAGGACTGCTGCTAGCTGCCAACGTCGCCCCCCTCGTTGCTGACCAAAATCTCACTGAAGTTGCCCAATTTTCCCAACGCTTCTACAGCAGCACCTCTAGTGTGCGTTATATGCTCTACGCTGATGAAACTGGGAAAATCTTTTATGGAATTCCTTTTTGGGAACCAGAGGTAGAAAATTCTCTCACCATTGAGCGGCGAATACAACTGCCAGAAGATTACTCAGGCGATGGTGAAAAGCCAATGGTACGGCAACACATGACCCCAGATGGGTCAGTCACTGATGTATTTATTCCCCTCATTGTTAATAAAAAATACCTCGGTGTATTAGCGATCGGTATCAACCCCAATCAAACCGCAGTCATTTCTACAAATTTTACCCGTGATGTCACGATCGCCGTTTTCATCACGATTTGGGTAATGGTGATTTTAGCAGGAGTGATTAACGCTTTAACTATCACTAAACCAATTAAAGAACTGCTGGTTGGGGTGAAACAAATTGCTGCTGGTAACTTCAAACAGCGGATTGACTTACCCCTAGGAGGCGAACTGGGAGAGTTAATTCTCAACTTTAATGAAATGGCAGAACGCTTAGAAAGTTATGAAGAGCAAAACATTGAGGAACTGACAGCAGAAAAAGCCAAGTTAGAAACGTTGGTTTCAACCATCGCTGATGGTGCCGTCTTGATTGATAACAGTATGCAAGTGATTTTAGTCAACCCGACAGCGCAGCGAATTTTTGGCTGGGAAAGCGAAGAAGTAGTAGGTAGCAATGTTTTGCATCATTTGCCCTCGGCGGTACAAATGGAGATTGCGCGTCCCTTGTACGAAATGGCAGCAGGGGAGTGCGAAAGTGCAGAGTTTCGTATTCATCTGAACCAATCAATCAAACGCACCATTCGTATTCTCTTGACTACAGTACTCAACGTACAGCGGGAGAGTATTAAAGGTATTGCCATAACTGTGCAAGATATTACCCGTGAAGTAGAGCTGAACGAGGCCAAAAGTCAATTTATCAGCAACGTTTCTCACGAACTGCGAACGCCTTTATTTAATATCAAATCTTTTATTGAAACTTTGCACGATTATGGCGAAGACTTGAGTATTGAACAGCGACAAGATTTTCTGCAAACTGTCAATCATGAAACCGATCGCTTGACTCGCTTAGTCAACGATGTTTTGGACTTGTCCAAGCTAGAATCTGGTCGCAATTATAACTTTGATGGAGTAGATCTGGCGCAGGCGATCGAGCAAACTCTGCGTACTTACCAACTCAATGCTAAAGATAAAGGCATTGAACTAATTCAGGAAGTCGCCCCCAGCTTGCCGCTTGTCGTGGGTAATTATGATTTGTTGCTGCAAGTATTAGCTAATTTAGTTGGTAATGCCTTGAAATTCACTGAGGCGGGTGGCAAAGTAGCAATTCGTGCCTACCAATTAGATCCCAAGCCTAACTCTCATAATCAGTCTTCTCAAGTGCGAGTAGAAATATCGGATACCGGTATTGGCATTGCCCAAGAAGACCAACAGGCAATTTTTGACCGCTTCTTCCGCGTCGAAAACCGCGTTCACACCCTAGAAGGTACTGGCTTGGGTTTATCAATTGTGAGAAACATTATGGAAAGGCATCGGAGTAAAATGCATCTGGTAAGTGAAGTTGGGGTGGGTACCACTTTTTGGTTTGACCTAACCCTGTTTGATGAAGACGCATCAACAAAAGTTGTAGCGCCTACAGCTGAACCCTCCAAAATCCCAACAGCTTAAAAGGGACTAGGGATCGGATACTGGCTACTGGAAAGATGTTCAAAAATTTGAGAGAAGTTAAAGCAGAATTCCAGAATTTTTCCGTTTTTTACCCAATCTCCAGTCTCTAGCCCCTTTTACCGATCAACAATCATTTGCTAAATTTAGGAAATTTTTAGATACAAGTGAATGAATCAAAATCGTCTTGAACTGCTTGAGTTAAAACTACGCACACAAGCTCTGAATGAACGCAAAGCCGCTCTAGATGAGCTGGCTTCATTTCCCGCTGAAGTCGCTGTACCCCTATTCCAAAAGCTAGCTCAAGAAAAAGACGTTGTGCTTTGTCGCTTTGCGGTGATGGGTTTGGGCAATCACCGGACTGACGCTTCATTTCAAGTTCTACAACAAATCTTAGAGCATAACCAAGATGGGAATGTGCTATCCGAAGCGGCGAATTCACTTTTTGAATTTGGTGATGTAGCTATTCCCTTGCTGCAACAGCTGTTTGAGCGGTCTGACAACTGGTTAGTTCGTCAGACAGTAATTTCTCTACTGATGGAAACCAACAATCCTGAGGTTTTATTAGCTGTTGCAGTACAATCTTTGGAGGATGAGACACAATCGATTCAACAAGCTGGGATTCAAGCTCTTGGTCATTTGTTGAAATCATCCTTGAAGAATCAGGCTTTGGCGCTGTTAACAGAACTTGCACAAGATTCCGACTGGCAAAACCGATGGCAAATAGCGATCGCTCTCCAAGGCTGTGAAGATCCTCAAGCCCAGCAATTAATTGCCAAGCTCCAGCAAGACGAACATTTTCGCGTCGCATTACAGTGAATTAGCCTTACTCTGTCCCTGCTCGCTCTTCCGCTCTCTTGCCAAGCTATCAATAGCGTCACCCAAGGCAGTAGTAAGACTTTTGCGGGTTTGGGCGTGGTTGTCTTGCTCCGTTTTTAAAGCTTGCAGCAGACGATCGCGTTCTTTGGTGACTGCAATCAATTTGCCTTGCAATTCTTTTACAGATTGGATTTGTTGGATTTCTTGTTGGATAGCTGTCGTTATTTTACCATCAACCAGTATTCCTGCCTCAATACCTTTGAGTTTCTGAATTTCTACCTTGAGGGATGCGATCGCCTGTTGAGATAGATGAGCATCTGTGCGGCGTTGCTCTGCTTCTGTGTTGTAGAGTTTGCGCCATTTTTCTGCGCTTTCCCAAGCAGCATCGCGCTCGCGTTGCTGTTCTCCTAGCTGCTGTTTAAGTGCCTGAATTTCTGCCAACCACTTTTGTGTTAAAACTGCTGTTTTATCAGTACTTTCAGTCATTTTAATACTCTTTTATAACTACCACTGTACTAATTTTGGGTATTTGTCAATTAAAAACGTAAATCTAAATACGTTGTTAAGAGAACAAAACTAATATCATCAAACTAAAAACTGACGATACCATTTTTACAAGAAATAATGGGAAATTTAAAAGCCCTCCAGTAACAGACAGAAAATATTTTCTGCTTGTTACCTCCTGATACCAATTCTCTAAAATCTCATTACACATCAATCTCTCCGTGTCTTTCTGGCGATCCGAATCATGCGACTTAAAGGCACATTAGCTTACCACCACCGAAAGTTTGGTAAAAAAATTAATAAATATAGATGCGATCGCCACTGAAAATCTGGCAAATTATTTGAGGAAACTAACCAGCCGTAGCTAACAATCATGGGACAGCCTCGTTTTGTCGGCTTTGTTCGTCATCTAAATTGGCGCACGCTCAAGAAAACTTTTGCCAGGACAATGGAAAGGCGACTTTTGGGACTGGCTTCGGAAATTGCCTTCAACGCCATACTATCCCTGTTTCCAGCAATTCTCGCCGTACTCACAGCCATCGGTCTATTTGAAGAATCGTTGCAAGATACCTTTAAACAGCTGGCGAATCAAATCAGTCAAATCGCACCCGAAGAAGCTTTGAAACTAATTCGTGATTTTGCCACCAGAGAAATTACCAACTCTAAAAACAGAGGTTTATTTTCTTTGAGTTTTGCGATCGCTATTTGGACTGCTTCTGGGGCCATAAGTACTGCCATGACTGCCTTCGATCAAATCCATCAAATTCCCCCAGAACGGACGCGTCCCTTTTGGAAAGCCAAACTTGTCTCCCTCGGATTAACAGTCGGTACAATTTTGCTGTTAATGGTGGCTTCTTTCTCGGTATTTATTAGTGACTTACTATTAGGAATGGTGGTGTATAAAAATGGTTCTTTAATTTTCTTGTTGCATCTTTGGCTGTTGTTACGTTGGCCTTTAGCTTTAAGTATAGTTGCAGCTGCGTTCGGCTTTGTCTATCGCTATGGTCCCAGCGTGTGGAACTCAGGTACGCCGATGATGCCAGGGGCAATTTTAGCAGCTGTTTTCTGGGCAATACTGTCTGGTTTGTTTCGGACTTATGTAGCAAATTTCGGCAACTACAATAAAGTTTATGGTGCAGTAGGCACTGTGATAGTTTTAATGCTGTGGCTGTGGATGAGTGCTGCTGTGATGTTAGTGGGCGATCAATTGAATGTGACTGTCGGTGAGGATATGCGCTCAAAAACAGATAAAAATTTGCCGAAAAAAATTAATTAATCAGTTAGAACGTGACAGTCATCAGTTCATCCTAAAACAAGCGATCGCCTTCATGCCTAATTCTTCACGTTTTTCTAATATCGATCCTAGCGCTCATGTACCTACTTTAAAACGGCTGCGTCAGCTGAGCCGCCTTCTAGATAAAGTCATTACTATTCCCGGAACGCCAATTGCTATTGGTCTAGATCCAATTCTAGGATTTATACCTATTGGTGGTGATTTTTTAGGGTTTTTACTTTCCAGCTACATCATCGTAGAAGCGGCACGATTGGGAGTAACGAAAGCTACTTTGGGCAGAATGCTCTTGAATGTTATTATCGATAGCTTAATAGGTGCTATTCCTGTAGCAGGAGACTTTTTTGATTTTGCTTGGAAAGCAAACGAATATAATCTTAAGCTTTTAGAAGAACACTTTAAGTTTCCCCACTAGCAGAAAAGTGTAAATACTTAGTTGGAATTTATAGTTTTAGCTAACTGCCATTGTCATATTAGCCTTCCCATGCTAATAATTGGAATGCTGTAGTACGGCTTTACTGGCGTTTAAATTAGTCATTGATAAAGGAATGAAAGATTGGTGGCAAGCCACTTTTCCTAAAGGGCGGCAAAGTCTAATTATTAGCGATGCTCATGGGTATCCTGTTCAAATTGCTTATGGTGAAAAAGGTAGAGGTAAACCGTTAATTTTATTACATGGTATGGGTAGCTGGAGCTACAATTGGCGTTATAGTATTGACCCACTATCTAAATATTTTCGGGTAATTTGTTTTGATGCCAAAGGCTACGGTTTTTCTGAGAAACCATTGTCTCGCAGAGAAAATAACAGTCATCAAATCATTGAATTTGAGAGAATCATTCAGGCATTATGTGATGAGCCTGCGGTGATTGTAGCAGAATCATTAGGAGGATTAGTTGCTCTTGCCCTTGCTCAAAGAAATCCTGATTTAATAGGGCGGTTAGTAGTAGTCAATGTACCTATTTTTGCCAAATATCTACCTCATTGGGCTATGCGGTTGCTTGCTCTAACTCCCTTGGAAATAGTGCAAGCAATTGACTATTTGCGTCTGGCATATCTGTTTGCGCCTCTATTTAGAGAAATTATGGCAATAGAGAGGCGTGGAGAACTATTCGACCCATCGATACTGACACCAGAGGATGCGTATTGGATAGCTTACCCGTTTATTGAGTTGCCTGGTACGATTGCTAAAGTTGCCGAAGAATTACAAATAGCAGCACAGGAAATTGATAATTGTCAAGCTAATAAGCCAAATATGCTCAGTAAAATTCAAAACGATCTGAGCGCTATTAAGTGTCCTACATTAATTTTGTGGGGCGAGCAAGATGGTTGGTTTCCGGCTAGCCATGGTAAAAAACTGCATCAATGTATCCCTAATTCCAAGTTACAAATTCTGTCTAACTGCTGTCATGATGCTTCAACTGGTTCTTCAGAGGTAGTGAATGCAGCTGTTTTGGAGTTTCTACAAGATACAAGTTTTTTGTAAATTTGCTGCTTTAACAGCATTTCTAATTACGAATTACGAATTACGAATTACGAATTAGTATAGGGTAGTGATTTTGCCCAATTGCCATAAAAAAAGAGTGGGAGGAGGCATACCAATCGCCTCCGATCTCCCACTCTGGCATTTGCCGCTGTAGCGTTTAGGAATATATGCAGACGTTGCCCGTTATTTAGGGGGCTAATGGTACGTCAACGACAACGCCCGCAAGCATTTAATATTCCCTTTGCGACAAATGTCAAGCCTGATGATTAATATTTATTTGCCTAGATAAATAGTTTGTAAATTATTGGTAGATATATGTTGTTTGTCATAGAAAAATATTCTAGACAATGTTGAACAAGTTAGTCTTAATCTTGGTAGCCCCTGATAACAACACCCTTGAAGTCGTTTATCTTCTACAATTTAACTTAGTGAATCTGAGTATGGTTGCCATTTTGGCAGGTTTTTAAAATTTTAAAATTGCTTATTTATAACTTTTTAAAAACTATTAATTTGCTACAGACGATGAATTACAGGGAGTGGGGAGTAGGGGGAGATGAGGGAACGCGAGGACATAAAGAATAATCCCAATTTGAAAAATGATTGGGACAGATGGATTTACAGAACCCAGATACAAAAGGCGATTCTCAATTTAAAATCCAAAATGGTATAAGTAGAACGGCGTAAATATTTGTAGTTGGGATGAGGCAGAAGGCAGGAAGGAAGAGAGTTTTAGACTCGTTTATCTTTCTTAACATGGTTGTGTTTTTTCCCGCCGACTTACTTAACTCCTAATTCCTAACTCTTAACCATTAACTGACTATTGGACACTAATAAGGGTACGGAATTACCGTACCCTTATTAGCTAAACGCTTTATATGAGAGCTTTTCGTATTACGCTGATATTAAGAACTGCGTAAAATTGAAGACAAAGAATTCTGTTTGCGAATATCCATTAAGTCAGCTAAAGATTCTTTGCTTTTATCCAGTGGATGCCTGTGTTCTGGGGGCAGAACTGTCACCAGAGGCTTTGTTTTAGCTTGCATTGAAACAAAGGGCTTCAGTGGTTGCAACGGCACAAACACTGGCGGATTCTTGAGAGTCTGCGGTTCCAATCTTTGGGGACGGCTTGGTGTCACACGTGTGGGATAGCGGTTGATATGTTTGCGGACTTTTTGACGCTGCGTTGGACGATTAAGTAATCTGAGAATTACCAAGCAACCACTCCCACAACTGAGGGCGATCGCAATCACCATCCATAAAGGTGTAGGATTGCTAGTCTCAGAGGGTGTTTTGATTGGGTTTTCAACTACAGCTGGGATTTCTTCTGGTTCTACCTGTTCCGCGTTTCCAGCATAACCTAGGCTGTACAAGGCCAAGGCAGCACTCCCTAAAAGCATTGTTAATAACCCAGTTAACAACAATAAAGGATGCTGTGTAAGCAGATAGATAAAAATGTTCGAGCCACCTATTAGTCCCGACTTATTGTTTGTCAGTTCCAACGTTGGTTCTGTCATTTGGGTTGACTCATGCTGTACGCTCTGACTATTTTCCATGTTTACTTTCAGATTTGTACCCCTCTAGACCATGATTGTACTAAAAGAGCCAGCAATGAAGTATCCGTGGGCAGATTTCCGATTCTAGTAGCTTTTTTGTGCAATATATGCTACAGAATCTTCTGATTGTTCCAAAAATCGCTGCTTTTGGTAAATTTATGAGGGAGATGGCTCCGCTTGGGAAAGGGGAAGATCCGTCCTTTTCCCTGTCCAAAGAGCTTTTGACTCCCTCAGCACTATTTAGAATGTCTTTCGAGAGCAAGTTGAATCAATCGGTCTACTAATTCTGGAAAGGATATTCCACTATAAGCCCAGAGTTGGGGGTACATACTGGTAGCTGTAAAGCCTGGTAAGGTATTGATTTCGTTAATTAATACTTCTCCTGTAGCTTCTACATAGAAAAAGTCTACTCTTGCTAACCCAGCGGCATCAACAGCGGCAAAGGCTTGTAATGCCATATCCTGAATTTGACGGCTTACAGCATCTGGGATGGATGCGGGAATGTGTAAATCTGCTTTACCTTCAGTATATTTAGTTTCGTAATCATAAAAATCACTGTTAAAAGTAATTTCGCCGACGACGGAAGCTTGGGCTTGGTCGTTGCCTAAAACAGCGCATTCTACTTCTCTGGCGACAACTCCAGCTTCTACAATGATCCGTCGGTCGTAACCCGCAGCTTCATCTAGTGCCGTTTCTAATTCTTGGCGCGATCGCACTTTGGCAATACCCACTGATGAACCTAAGTTAGCAGGCTTGACAAAACAGGGATAGCCTAATGTTGCTTCAATATCATCACAGAGTTTAGGAAATACACAAGGATTTGACCAAACTTGCGCTCTAGTTAAAGCCTTGTATTTTACCTGCGGCAGTCCCGCTTGTTCAAAGGCCATTTTCATAGCAATCTTATCCATACCCATTGCTGAACCTAGTACCCCAGAACCAACAAAAGGAACTTGCATCAAGGTGAGTAACCCTTGAATTGTACCGTCTTCACCATTTGGGCCGTGGAGAATGGGAAACCAAACATCTACTTCAGCGACTTGGGAAGGTGATTGCCAACGACTTAAGGCTTGAGCTTGAGGGTTAGATGCCAAATTATTTTGTTCTTGAGGTGTTGAGTGTTCCGATTCCAAGAGTGGGAGGCCAGAACCTAGAACCTGTTGAGGTGTTTCTCCCGCCAACCAACGTCCATCTTTTTGGATGTAGAAAGGCAAGATTTCATACTTACTAGCATTTTGCTCTGCACTTAAGGCTTTAGCGATCGCCCGTGCTGAACTAATCGAAACTTCATGCTCACCAGAACGTCCGCCAAACAGCAAACCCACCCTCAGCTTAGTCATCTTTAGTACCTCTAAACTTCTCAAGCAGCTAGCGTATCACAACCTGCTAAAGTTGCTATATTTTTACTTGAACTCAGGTATTTTCAATAGTATGAGAAACATAAGAAATAAGACATGAGGCATAGGGAATAGAGGGATAAGGTGAGACAGCGCTGCGGAGAGAAGTTGCCATAGCGTAGCGAAGCGCGAGTCTTCTCCCAAGTGGAGCAAGTGGCGGGAGACGCTACGCGAACGAGCGTCACGAGCGTCGGAGGGTTTTCCTCCAAGCAAACTTCGGGGAGGGTTTCCCGGCATAAAGCAAGTGGCTCACCTTCTGGCTCCTGTCTCAGCACTATTGACTCCCGCCTTCTGGCATTAGAACCGCAACAATAGTGATAGTCAGACTTTCACCATTCCTGATAAGATGCTTGAATGTCACAAAAGCAACACAACCGTCACACAAAACCCGGATGGTCTTTAGACGAACGAGATCCAAAGTTCATCCAATCTTTAATGCCTCTAATAGGCTTTTTGTATCACTACTATTTTCGAGTTCAGACTAGTGGATGGCATCATATCCCAACCCAGGAAAAAGTCTTACTTGTTGGCTCCCACAATGGAGGACTCGCAGCTCCTGATATGGTAATGATGATGTATGACTGGTTCCGACGATTTGGTGTGGAGCGACCAGTCTATGGTCTGATGCATCCCAAGGTTTGGCAAGTTAGTTTGCCATTGGCACAACTAGTTGTTAAGGCTGGAGCGATCGTGGCTCATCCTAAAATGGCTTACGCCGCTTTGCGCTCTGGAGCTAGTGTACTAGTATATCCAGGTGGTGCAGAAGATGTTTTCCGACCGCATCATTTGCGTAATAAAATCTATTTTGCGGGACGGCAAGGATTTATCAAGTTAGCGCTGCGGGAGAATGTACCGATTGTGCCTGTAATTTCTTGCGGTGCCCACGATACGCTGATTGTGCTGGCTGATTTATACAAAGTTGTACAGCAACTTCACGAGTGGGGGATGCCTTGGCTGTTGGGAATCGACCCAGAAGTTTTTCCCATTTATCTGGGGTTGCCTTGGGGATTAGCACTTGGCCCTCTTCCCAACATCCCGTTCCCTGTGTCTATTAATACGCGTGTTTGTTCACCAATTGTGTTTGAACGCTACGGTCGGGAAGCAGCTAGCGATCGCCAGTATGTCAATGAATGTTATGAATTAGTTGTTAGCCAGATGCAGCAAGAGTTAGATTGCCTAGTGAAGCTAAGTGCTGAGTCATAAATAAGAAACAAGATTTTAAGGTTTAACGAATTCTCTATTGGTTTGCGTTATTAACGTTCAATCCTCTCTCATGCCAACACCAAAATACTCTGTTCCTGTGCATCCACAAACTGATTAATCATAACGTAATTGTCCCGCAGAACCTGTATGATTTTGGAGGTTGGACAATTGCCAACGCGCAGGTAGATAAATTTTGGTGGATGACCGTATAGAAGACTACGCTGGTGAAAATCAGAGTCTTTGGAAACTATGACGAAATCATTTGCTCTAGCGTATTCCCAAATTAGTACATCATCACTCTGAATCAGTGCCAATGCTTTAACATGCACTGAGTCAGAATATAGATCCGTAATCTGGGAGATGATTCGATCAGAGAGGTTTTCGTCCAGAAGCAATTTCACAGAGATGCTACAAATAACTTTCTCTCGCGATCAGCGGCAAAAGCAAGACAAGCTTTAATATCTTCGGAAGTAAGTTCAGAAAAATCTTCCAGAATTTCTTGTTCCGTCATGCCACCTGCGAGATATTCTAAGATATCGTACACTGTGATTCGCATTCCTCGAATGCAGGGTTTACCACTTCTTTTACCTGGTTCGATTGTGATGATGTCATCGTATTTCATGAGTTTGCAGGCATGTTTGCTTATGCTTATTGTCACACAACGCTAAGAAAGCTAAGACTTTTATCTGGAATTTTGGTGAGTAAATAACCTTGTTGTCAACGCCAATTCTCTCGTTTATCTGTAGCGATCGCCAGTATGTCAATGATTGTTATGAATTAGTTGTTAATTAAATGTAGCAAGAGTTAGACCAGCTAGTGAAGCGAAGTGCTGAGTCATAAACAACAAACAAGACAAAGAGGTTTTGTCCAGAAGCAGTTTCCTAGAAATGCTACAAATAACTTTCTGTTGCAATCGGCAGCATCTTTGCTTGATTACTGAAATTTTCAAAAGGCTTTTCAGAACAATCAGTTATGTATTGAGCCAGACTGCGAGCGACGTGTTCAGCCAAATTAACAGGTACTGCATTGCCAATCATCTGCTCAATATCAGTTTTAGAACCCTCAAAAGTAAACGTTTCTGGAAAGGTTTGCAGACAACTTCTCTCTAAAGTAGTCAAAGAACGTATTACTGATGATATTGGCGCTGAATCTCCAGGGTGTGGTTTATAAGTTTTTGGTATAGGTCTATTTACTCCTCTAATTGTTGGGCTAGGTTCATCAATACTAAATACACCACGTCTCTTGTAGCTTCTAGGATGTCTATAGTAATGCTCAACATCTAAGGTTTTTCCAGTTTGCCTAAAATACTGCCTAATAGTCATAGGTTTATTAGATAAACCTGTCTCTAAATAAGATTCTAACCTCCTGTCTTCTCCATTAAGTTCGCCGATCCAAAAGAATCTTTTTCTATTTTGTGGAACACTACATAAACTAGCATCGAGTATTTTCTCAGTAAGACCATATTTAGCAATTTTAAATATTTTTTTTGCTTCTTGATACTTTATGCTTTTTGCAAATCTATCAACATTTTCCATAATGAAGAATTTTGGTTTGACAGCAGCTACTATTTCAGCAAAGGAGATTGTCAAATCGCCTCGCCCCAATGTTTCATCTCTTTTACCTGCACTTGAAAAATCCTGACAAGGTGGACCTCCAGCTATAATATCTGGATTGAGTTTTTTAAATATGTCAAAATCTTCTTTAATAATACGAAGATCTACTATAAAAGCTTGATGATTAAAATTTTGATGGTAGACATCTATAGCTAATCCCCAATTATCAAAACCAGCAACTACATTAAAACCAGCATTTTGAATTCCTAAGGATAATCCACCACATCCAGAGAACAAATCTATAACTCTAAATTTATTCAGCTTAATTTTCATTTTTAATGTCTATTTAATAGTTATTTAAGCAAATAGTTCTGGATTAGTTAAAAGAGCAGCATCCAATCTTCTTTCAGGACTCAGAAAGTTCTGTCTAGCAATGATTACATATAAACTTGCAATCATTGCAGCATAAGACCACTATTCTAAAGTGTAACTGGAATAGCTAAATGATTTAATCTTTTTATTCAAAAAATTTTCTATACTGATATTGCTTGCCGCACTTCTATCGGTTCACCAGTCAAGCTAAAAGCTCGAACTTCGGTAATTTTTACCTTTACTAATTGTCCTTTGAGTTCGTTAATGTCGCCAGTGAAGAAGGTGAGACGATTACCGCCTGTACGTCCCATCACCTGAGTTTTATCTTTAGGGTTTTGGTCTTCTACCAAGACTTCTTCGATGCGTCCAAAGTAACGTTGCGATCGCTCGGCTGCTTTGATGCCCACTAAATGATTTAATCTTTGTAGGCGATCGCTTTTTACTTCTTCACTCAACTGGTTTGTCCACAAAGCTGCGGGTGTCCCCGGACGAGGTGAATATGCTGCTGTATTCAACATGTCAAAGCCAATATCTTCCACCAGCTTTAAAGTATTTTCAAACTGCTCTTCTGTTTCCCCAGGAAAACCGACAATCGCATCAGCACTAATTGATGCATCTGGCATATATCGCCGAATTGTATCGATAATCCGGCGATATTTCTCGTGAGTATAACCCCGTCCCATTGCCTTTAAAACTTCGTTATCCCCTGATTGAAAAGGAACATGGAAGTGTTCGCACACTTTGGGCAATTCCGCACAAGCCCGAATTAGTCGCTCAGTAAAATAACGGGGGTGACTAGTAGCAAATCTTAAACGCTCAATTTCTGGTACATTATGCACGTAATAGAGTAAATCTGTGAAAGTGTGCAGATGCCGACCTTTTGGTGTTACACCAGGCAAGTCTCTACCATAAGCATCAATATTTTGACCTAAAAGAGTTACTTCCTTGTAACCTTGCCGTCCCAATTCTGCCATTTCAGCGCGAATAGCTTCCGGCGTACGGGATTGTTCTACGCCGCGTACATTGGGAACGACGCAGTAAGTGCAGCGTTCATTACAGCCATATATCACATTCACCCAAGCAGTTACTTTGCTATCCCGGCGCGGTTGGGTGATATCCTCCATAATGTGAACTGGCTCGGTTGCCACAACTTGATTACCCTCCAAGACCGACTCTAGTAAATCTTTGAGACGGTTGGCGTGTTGTGGCCCCATCACTAAATCTAATTCTGGGACTCGCCGCAACAGCGTTTCGCCTTCCTGCTGGGCAACACAACCAGCAACAATCAATGTTAAATCTGGCTGCTCGTGTTTGCGCTTTGCCTGTCTGCCGAGATAAGAATAAACCTTTTGTTCGGCATTATCTCGAATCGTGCAGGTATTGTAGAGAATCACGTCTGCATTATTTGGATCTTCTGACCACTCAAAACCCATATCTTCTAAAATGCCAGCCATGCGTTCTGAGTCGGCTTTATTCATCTGGCAACCGAAGGTGGTGATGTGGTAGCGGCGTTTAGAAGCGATCATGGGCAATTATGCTTAATCAGCGTAATGTTATATAAGCTTTATTTCTATTTCTATTCTATTAAAGTATAGAAAAGACTACTTGATGGAGTAGGCGATCGCTTTTATGGTTCAAGTAGAAGAGTAGGATTTTAGGAGTAAACCTCTGTCTTTGCAATTCGTTACCTTTCCCCCCTCAACTTCTCAACCTCCAGTCGGCTTAATAGTTACTTTGCACGGTTGGGGAGCTAACGCTGAGGATGTCGCATCTTTATTACCTTTTTTCAGATTACCTGAGTACCAGTTTATCTTCCCCAATGCACCTTATCCTTATCCCTATTCCTCTATAGGGAGGGCGTGGTACGACTTGAGGATGGAGAATATGTATCAAGGTTTAGCAGAAAGTCGGCAACTGCTAATAGATTGGTTGCAATCTTTGGAAAGTACTACTGGTGTGCCTTTATCACGCACTATTTTGAGTGGATTTTCTCAAGGTGGAGCTATGACTTTGGATGTGGGATTAAACTTACCCCTGGCCGGTTTAATAGTCATGAGTGGGTATTTGCATCCAGATGTAGAAACGACAACTAAAAGTAGTTTTCCGCCGACTTTAATCATGCATGGTAGAAACGATGAAGTTGTGCCGCTGCAAGCTGCCTTAAAAGCACGCGAAACTGTGGAGTCTCTGGGAGTTGCGACAGAGTACCACGAATTTGATATGGGGCATGAAATTAGTCCACAAATGTTAGATGTGCTACGAAATTTTGTTGTAAATGCAATTGGCTAGTCTCGGTTGCAAGTTTTTTACAAATAAAGGTAAAAATCCTGAAAATTTTTACGAAATCCATGCACTCGAATGAGTAATATAGATTGGGTGGCTGCGCCAAGCGCAACTTAACCCATGCTGGGTGCGAATGCTGCATAAGGGAGGGGCAAGCATTATGAAAACTCTAAGCATTTCCAAGAAAGAAATTGCTGCCATGACCGCGGCAGAGGTGGAAGAGCTGGCTAATCGTCTGGAACTTGATAATTACAGCAATGCTTTTGAGGGTTTAAATGATTGGCATCTATTGCGAGCGATCGCGTTTCAGCGCCCGGAGTTAGTTGAACCCTATATCTACCTCTTAGATTTAGAACCCTACGACGAAGCATAGTTAGGAGTTGGGAGTAGAGACGCGATTATACTCTTACGAGAAGCCGCTCTTACGAGCGTCTACGCGTCTGTGCAAGAGTTAGGACGCGATTATTCTCTTACGAGAAGCCACTTTTACGAGTTTATACGCGTCTGTGCAAGGGTTAGGAGTTAAAATTCCTAACTCCTAACTACTCACTCAAAACTTTTTGTCATGCCTAATTCCCAATCCAAAAGCGAAAATCTCAAGAATAGGGTTCTTATTGCTGTGGGCGGCGGTATCGCCGCCTACAAAGTTTGTGAGGTGGTTTCAACTTTATTTAAAGCTGGGGTGGAAATCCGAGTCATTCTCACCCGTTCAGCACAAGAATTTATCACGCCTCTGACTTTAGCAACCCTATCTCGTCATTCTGCTTACACAGACGATGATTTCTGGCAACCAACTCACTCGCGTCCGCTGCATATTGAGTTGGGTGAATGGGCAGATGTGTTCGTAATTGCTCCTTTAACTGCTAATACATTGGCAAAGTTAGCTTACGGCATGGCTGACAATTTGCTCACAAATACTGTACTGGCTTCTACTTGTCCTATACTTTTAGCACCAGCCATGAATACAGATATGTGGGAACAACTGGCGGTGCAGCGAAACTGGCATCAGCTACTGACAGACAGCAGATACCACGGAATGAGTACAGCATCAGGGTTACTAGCGTGCGATCGCGTTGGTGCTGGTAGGATGGCAGAACCAAGAGAGATTGTAACTCATATCCAATCGCTGTTACACACTGGAGGGAAGCGAGATTTAGCAGGTAAACGGGTGTTAATTAGTGCTGGGGGAACGCGAGAGTATCTTGACCCAGTTCGGTTTATTGGCAATCCTTCCACAGGTAAAATGGGATTGGCTTTAGCCCAAGCTGCACTTCACCGGGGTGCAAGCGTTACCTTAGTGCATGGCCCAGCAAATTGGGATGTACCATTAGGAGTGCAAGTGATTTCCGTAATTAGTGCAGACCAAATGCAGCAGGTAATGTTGGAATACTTACCTAATGCTGATGTAATTGTTATGTCAGCCGCAGTAGCAGATGTAAAGCCCAGAGATTATAGTACGGAAAAATTACCTAAGCGATCGCTTCCCCAAGCCTTACCCTTAGAACCCGTACCGGATATCGTTGCCCAACTCGCACAACTCAAACAACCACATCAACGTTTAATTGGGTTTGCCGCACAAACAGGCGATATAGTCATACCAGCTCTAGAAAAGTTGCAGAATAAAAAGTTGGATGTTATTGTTGCTAATCCTATCGATCGACCTGATAGTGGTTTTGGCAGTGACAACAATCAAGCAATATTTTTAGATTGGCAAGGGCATAAGGTAGAAATCGCACCTTGTACTAAATTGCAAATGGCACATCATTTATTTGATTTTGTCATATCTGGAGAAATTTGAGTAATACTAAATGGGGAAAGGCAATATTATTTATGAAACCAGAGCGTAAACTTTTCACATAAGAAGAGAATAAACCGCGATCGCTAGCAAAATATATTGCTAATACAGATAAGTCAGATAATATGAAACACTAAAAGCAAACATAGTTAAAATGATGGGAATCACATTACTAAACTCTAGTTTGCGTTTCTTAAATATTTCTAATAAAGACATTGGAATAGTCAAAGGCCAAAAGATAGTTGTGATTACAAACATCACAAAAGATAAAAACTTTTCTTCTGGAGAAGAGCTAGGATGTCGCAGAGAAAATCTTAGCCAGTTGCTGAAGAAATAACAGGATATCAGTACATAACTAATAATTAAAGTTAATTGTATCTGATTCATTGTCAATACTCCTTCAGATATTTGACGACTCATTCAAAATAAACCAAATGAAGTTATTACACAACTGGCTTGATAGCAATCTATATACCTGATTCATGGAAAGTTTGGAAATTCTCTTTAAGGCTAGGGGATAGCGAACGAAGCTCGTTCTGACTACACCCGACACTTCATACCGTCCGACTTTCCACAGTATGTAGAAAAGTCAGATTTAAGATTGCCATATCAATACGATAAATATTATGCGAAGTCAGAAAACACATAAATCAGTAATTATACTGTTCGTGTAGGTTACTGAATGAGTCACTAAAACATTCATACCTGAGACCGAGACAAAATCATGGGATATTTTTTCCGAAGTCCCAACGCGATGGTTTTGTCTTAATTTTGCGCCATTTGGTTATTGGATTCTACCCGATTTTGATCTGCGTCCTCTTGGCGAGGTTGATTAGCACGTTTTGTCTGATGCGGGCTGGGTTTTTGATGCGTATACTGTAGTTTGTCATCAGATATCCACTGTCCATTATGAGGTCAGGGTTTGAGACGCGCTAACCCTGATTCATAAAAGAGTCAAAATCAAATAAAATTAGAAAACTCCTGGTGCTGTAACACAAGGAGTTTAAAACCTGATATATGGGAAAAAGTAGAACCTCGTTGTTTTACAACAGGGTTTTACTTTTCAGGATTAAATTCTCTAATTCCCAAGCCATATAAAGTCGAATTTTCCTGGAGCAGTTTGCTCAAATTTAAATCCTGGCGGTTGAGTTTCATTTTGGTACGTAAGTTCAGCTTCATGTGTGTTGTTATTCCACTTTATGTACACAGTGCCTGTAGACAAATAATCGTAGTTTGGCTCTTCTAAGCGTAAATAAACGCCAGTTGTTAGAGGCGGGAAATTTGGCTTATCTGTTGGTAAAGTACCTATAATACGATATTCATCATTCCCATCATTTGTACGGTCTGTTGATTCTCCGACCTGATCGGTCTGACATTTCAAAGACAAAGCTTTCCCGGCTTTAGATTGATCAATTAATCGAAATGCCACCACCGAATTAGTCGTGTTAACAACCTGAAATTTAGAAAGACCTTTTATATCAGAAAGGTCTGGGTTATCTGTTTCCCACTCTCGATATACCCCAGTCCCATCACAATGCTGCCAGGCGAGAACTTTAACGAGTTCTCCAATTTTAACGGACAAAAATTTATCATTAAGTTCTGAGTTTCCATCGTCACAAGGTGCTGCATATTCTTGATCTATTTCATATGAATGAGAAACACCTTGATAGTTTTTTTGTTCAAAAAAGATTGCCCCACTATTAGACATAGTATTTACTCCATTGTGAAAAAATGAAGGACTCTGACTATATATGCAGGTTATTACTTTCATTTTTGCTGCATACTTTATTGAAAGTATGCTTAAGTAATTTATCTGTAAATTAGATAAATCACAGCTTTTATGTGATGAAAATCACCTATTTGTACTGTGATAGCATAAATTATTACAAGCTAAGATTCTTGAGATTGAGATTGAGGTAAATATTCTTCTCAATCACATTCTGTTTAAGAAAAAGATGCTTGCTATTGTTGTTGGAAGGAAATATTTGCAATTGGACTCTTGAAATAATAGTGCGCGTTCGGCAAATAATACGGCTTGATTAAGACTAAAACTGAGTTAGCTAAATATTATTGTGGAGATACAGTCGTAAAGAATGTAACTCAAAAAAACTCATTGATATCTCTTAAGTAGGAGGAGCAATCGCAGTTTCCCTCAGACATACAGAAGCTGCGATAGCTTACCCCGCCTCCATAATGACCTGGAAGCGGCTTACTTTTACTATTTGGATTCCTAGGCAAGTGAAAGCTCTAGGAGGAGCAGGGCTGGGAAGAGGAGGGGCGACAGGGATGAGTTATTGATTAGCGTTTAGTCTTGGGAATGATTCTGAGGGAACAGGTAAGCGATCGCAGCCCAACCAGATACAGTGATTAAACTAACCAAAAATGTAGCTATAACAAAAGTAGACATACGATAGCTAGGTACTAGGTATTGGATATCGAGGAAGTTCAAGGACAAAGGGGAAAGAAATCCTTTTTCCCTTTGCCTTTTTTAGTCCCCAGTCCCCCTTCGGGTGACGTTCGCAAGCTACGCTATGGCAACTTCTCTCCGCAGCGCTGTCTCACCAGTCCCTTTCAAACTAGCAATTGGATATGACGCAAATGCAACCGACTTGTGACAATTGTTTGTATATAAACAGAGGTGTAAGGGACAATAGGTTTTTATTTGCCCTACATCCTTATCCCCCAGACCCTTAATTAAGCCAAAGGCAAGAAAAAACGAAACTTACTGCCAATTCCCATCTCGCTTTTTACCTGAATCTGACCGCCTTGCAACTCAACCAAACGGCGGGATATAGTTAAACCAATACCAGTTCCTCCAGAATAGCGATCGCGCGATTGATCCGCTCGCCAAAAACGCTCAAACACATTTGGCAGATCTTTCGGGGCAATGCCAATGCCTGTATCGGCAACTTCAATCCAGAGTTTAGATGCTTCACTCCAAGCACGGATAGTAATTGTCCCTTTAGTGGTGTAACGCACTGCATTACCAAGCAAGTTGACTAGCACCTGTTCTGTACGGTCAATATCTGCCAATACCAGCGGCAATTGTAATGGAAATTCTGTACGCAGAACGGGGCCATCTTCCAACAGCTGGTCGGTAAATTTCTCTACTAACGACTCTAATAAGGGATACAAATTCACTGGCTGTATATTAATAGGCAAATAACCAGCTTCTGCTTTGGAAAGTTCTTGCAAATCGTTTACCAAACGTTCTAAGCGCCTAGTTTCCTTTGCTAGCCGTTGATAAATTTCAGGAGATGGTTCAATTTCTCCGTCAGCTAGTTCCTCTAGGTAACCGCGCACAACTGTCAGTGGTGTCCGCAGTTCATGAGTCATGTCTCCAATCAGTTCCCGCCGCCGTGCCTCTACTCCTTCTAAACTGGCTGCCATGCGATTAAAACTAGCACCCAATCGATTCAGTTCTGGAATATCAGACAGCGGTAATCGCGCTTCCAAATGACCGGCAGCAAACTTTTGTGTAATTTGTTCCATCTCGGTCAACCGCTGCATAATCCGTTTGGATACCCAGTAACTCAATCCTCCCGCTGCGGTAGTACCGACTATAACTGACCAAAGCGTGCTGCGTTGCCAAGCAATTTCAAAACCCTGAACTAATTCAGTACGAATATTGATTAATCTCAACCCCCTACTTTCTAACCTTTCCAAGTGCAGCACAAAAAAGCGGGGAGAAGAAACTTTGCTAATAATGACAAGACTAATTAATCCTACTATCATCACCACTAAGTGGGATAAAAATAGGCGTGATGCCAAAGGCAAGGACTTTGTCCAACGCCAGCTCGTTTTCGTCATAGTTACACTACGGGGGAGTCTTCAAATTTATAGCCCACCCCAACAACGGTTTTAATAAAAGCGGGATTAGCAGGGTCAGGCTCAATTTTTTTTCTTAATCGAGCGACATGAGTATCCACTACCCGTTCATCGCCAAAAAAATTATCACCCCAAAGTTTATCAATGAGCTGAGTCCGGTTCCAAACTCGACCAGGATTGCTGACAAAAGTGCTTAACAAGTTAAATTCTAGGGTAGTCAAGTCTAAAATTTCTGGTTCTTGGGAATCCATTTGACGACTGGCAGTACGTTGCTCTACATCCACGATAAAGTGTTGGGTACGATTTACCTGATGTTGTCCGCCTTGGCGGAGGCTACGCCGCAATAGCGCCCGTACCCTAGCAACCAACTCTCTAGGACTGAAGGGTTTAACCATGTAGTCATCAGCACCAGTAGATAAACCAATCACGCGATCGATTTCCTCGCCCTTAGCTGTGAGCATCAAGATATAGGGGTCTTTTACACCAGGTTTCTGGCGAATTCTGGCACAAACTTCCAATCCATCCAACCCAGGAATCATTAAATCTAGGATGATTAAATCTGGTGGTTGCTCCTGAAACATCCGCAAGGCATTGACACCATCGCGGCTAACGCGACAGAAAAATCCTTCTTTTTCTAAAGAATGTTGGATTAATTGAGCAATTTCTGATTCATCCTCAACAATTAAAATATCCATCGCGATCGGGATTTAAATAAACGCAGAGTTATTTCCTGGCTTGTCATTCTACTCTATAAAAGAAGGCAGAGGGTCAGGAGAAGAGGAAGACGCGAGGACGCGGGGACACGCGGACGCAGAAAAAGAACTCACCGTGTCTCCCTTGTCCCCGCTTCCCCCTTCACGATGGGGATCTAAACGTTGGAATTAGACAGCGCCCGATAATTGTAGCCTGGATGGGAATCCTTTTGGATGTGATGCTTGATGCTATCAATGTCAAGGAAGTAGTCTGCAACATCAATTAAGCTGTCGCTGGTCATTGTTCGCAGACTTACAACTTCAACCCTAGCTCCTTTACTGGTGACAGCATCAACAGCATAAGTTAAATCTCCATCTCCACTGACTAAGACCGCAGTGTCATAGTAGGGAGTTAAGGTAATCATATCGACAGCAATTTCTACATTCAAATTCGGTTTTTTGGAATTATCTGCTAGCTGGACTTCTTTGGTAACTACACGATAACCATTGCGACGCATCCAAAATAGAAAACCCTGTTGTTTTTCGTTGGGGCGTGGACGCATAGGAGTTTGCCGCGAGACATCAACAGTAGTGTAGAAGAAAGCCCGCAACAGCCTCGAACCAGCTGTTAAACGACAAAGCAATTTCAGATAGTCGATTTCAATGCCTAGTTGCAAAGCCGCATGAAATAAGTTTACACCATCAATAAAAATAGCCACCCGACCACGATTTAAGTCATTGACAATGGAACTTTCAGCCCTAGGCTCTTTTTTTTTGGGAGCTTCACATTTGATACCATTTTTTATCAGGATTTTCTCTGACAAAGGTGTTTCTTCTTCAAGGCGTTTATATGCGTTTTTTGCCTTGGTGAAAGTGGTGATATTCATTGACTCCTCTGGATTTTAAATCTGGAAGGGCTTTTGGGCGAATTAGCAATTATTCAACTGTGCTGATTTCTCAGCTCAGCAGTAAATGGTATGCAGCCACTTGCTGCAAATACACTCAAATCGTGTTAATTGGGCAGATTCCAAAGTTAACGCCCCAGAGGTTTGAACTCTTGTCAGGGCTGGTTTTACGAGATATTCCCTTTGCCTACAGATATACTGCTCTTTAACTACCCCTACAGCACGTTAACTGGCTACAGAATGCCAGCACTTGGGTACAGGCAGCTTATTGCCAAGTTAGGGGTAGAGTGAGCCATCGGCATCTATTTGTATTGTACATCTATAATGTGAAAATCCTTCATTTAAGGCTTTCTTTGTATATTGTTATGTTGATATTTCATGGCAAAAATTGTTAATATGGTTTTGATATATAAATAAATTTGTTAATTATTTTTTAATAAAAAAAAGTAGAAAAACTATCAAAAAATATCCAATTTGTAGTGGTTGCAATAGGGAAGCTTAAAAAAAAGGGATTTTATGGGAAAAGATCGCCGCGTTCGCCTGCATCTGAGTCTAGAAAAATGTCAAAGCCTAGAAGCGATCGCCTGCTGAATTTGTAAAGTATTTCAGTAAAATACATCACATATTTTTGTATCCATAATTCACGACATATCCTGAATTTTCTTGTTGGTAAAGCTGACTGGGAAACAACTTTACCAACAGTCGAGAGCCATGATTAGCTTAGTTTCTAACATTATAGATTGAGTCACAAATGCAATTGGTTTGGACTGAATAATATTGCATCAAACCTTAACCTAAATTTGTACTATTTTTAACTCAATCTTTGCTTATGCCATATGCCTTAGTAAGAAGATTGTGAGGTGAATATGGTAAAGTACGGTAAGTCTATCGAGATTTTGATGTATAAAGTTCGTCAACCTAGAGCCAGAAGCCAGATTAAAAGCACTCACAAGTTGCTATTCCCTACATTCAGGAGCGTAGATTCATGAAACTGCAACCTCCTAAATTATTCTGAGCTGAACTAGCTGCTGGCAAAGTAGAAAAATTAATTATCTACGTCCACAGCATGATATCTGCATTTTTTCTTTGATGTTTTCTGACTGAACGTGAGGATGATAAATGCTTGAGGCTATCGCTGTTGCTTGGCTATTACTATTTTTTGGTGATTTATTGTCTACTTTTTGTTACCACGTACCCGAGCATGTTTTTGGTAGCCTCCATCTAAAAACGCACCACTCTTGGAAGAAGGATTTCCGCCACTACGCTATTTTGACATTTAATCCCCAAGTTCTTTTAGATGGTATCTTGGGAGCCTTACCTTATCTACTGATGGCAGTAATTCTGTGGCCTTTCTCTCCTATCGGCGTTATTTTTGGACTACTGCTTGGTCAGTTTCATGTATGGTGGAGACACATCAGTGTTTTAGGTTGGCAAACTCCAAAACTTGTTAATGTTTTGTGCCAAGTTCTATTCATCACTACTCCTGAGAGGCACTGGTTACATCATCACAAGACTAATCTCGGTTTCGGTGATATTTTCACATTCTTTGAGCAACCAGCACAAATTTGGCTGCGCTGGCTAAGGCTGCTAAGACTTCATCTGCGTTACTCTCGCATCTCACTGGGGTAAGCAGCATTTGTAAAAGTTTTAACTAAATACTTTTTGAATTTACTCATAGAATTAGCGATCGCTGCTTTTATGAGTAAATTATCTATGCTAATTTATGACTCATACTGCATTAGTATTGGTTGGCAGCTACAACACACTTGCAAGTCTGATTGCAGACTTTGTTGATGCAGGTATCGAAACATTGATACTGCAATTCAATTCCTTTGCCTAAGAAATAACTCGTTTTGACCAAGAAGTTATGTTTTGCGTCTAACAGTTACAAAAAGTGTAGGTAAATTCTATCAAAGCTACTGTTGTATTGGTTGTATTGACTCTATGGGTGCAGAACCAGCACCACTATTTATAGGACTTGAAGGTTGCTTAATATCTAATGGCGAGCTGGAGTTAGGAGTGTCAGTAACCGTAGGCATCAATGGCTTGGCATTTCGCATTCTTTCTGGTGTCCAATAATCTTGTATTTGCTCATTTGTTTGAGTGGTATTTTCCTTTTGAAGGTTATTATCCTGTGTCTCCATATCTACTGATTCTCCTCTAGCAATATAGGAAGTCAATAATATTCCTGCGAGGCTGGCAATTGCTAAAGTTGACATCCATTTTTTTATGCTCATATTTCCTCTCTTGTAATGAAACTACGAACTAGGATTTTTTAGAGCTAGAAACTATGCGATCGTGTCAGAGGAACTGATAGCGAACATATTGTGTTAATTATTACTATCTTTTTAGCATTTCATTTTGCTTATGCTCCTTCATCTTTATTTTACATCTTCTCAAGTTAAGGCATAAGGTTGTGTTCTCTATGTTGTTCAACAGCCATGCGTTTTGCCATGAATTTTGGGATTTTACACCAAAAATGTCTTTTATTAGTAATTACCCCAAAGTTCTTGAGTTAAATAAAATTAACCAAGTAACACTAAAATCTTATAATAACTTCATCATAAATTCATATAAAAACCTACATACTGACTGAAATTAACTGTATAAAGCTACTCGCTGTCAGGAGCGAATTTACTATATGCACAAGTCTATTGCTGTGTTCAACATCTCTGTGTTGGCTACTTCTTTAGCCATCTCGCAAACACCTGTATTTGCACAACAGGCAGAACTATCAACACCGTATCTAGTTAAAGAAGCTCCTAGTGTGAGTCCTAACAGTACGCAAAATGTTTGGACTTCTGAGAGGCTGAGAAACGCTAAACCTCTACCTTTACCCATATCGTATAACGGTGTTGTTACAGGACAAACAACTCAAGTTACAGGCAAACCGCAAGCAGGTCGTGGGGCAAAACCAACAGTCAAAGTCTCTGTTAATCAGGAGCCTCTATTTACGCCTAATAACCTTGAAGTTCAAAGCGACCAAGTTCAGCCTAACAACGTTGGTACTCAAAATGCCCGTTTTACGAGTTCTCGACTAGTTCCTCTATCGGCTGATTTGTCTTATCCGTATGTAGCCTCAGGAAAAATTTTCTTTTCCAAACCTGGTGGGGGTGATTTTATATGTTCTGGGGCTGTCATCAGACCAAGACTTATCTTGACAGCAGGTCATTGCGTTCACAGTGGAAGTGGAGGAAATAATGGTTTCTACACTAACTTCCTCTTTGTTCCTGCTTATAGAGATGGTGCTGCCCCATATAGACAGTGGTCTTGGAGTCGCGTTATTACAACAAGCACTTGGAGTACTGGTGGTGGTGCAGTTCCTAATGCTGCCGACTATGCAATTCTCGAAGTCTCAGACCAATCATTTAGCGGAGTAACTCGCAAAATAGGTGATATTGTTGGCTACTTCGGATACAAAACTCTCGATCTTCTGCCTAATCACGCTACGTTGCTGGGATATCCAGGTAATCTGGACAGTGCTCAAAAAATGCATCAAGTGACAGCAGGAAGTTATGGTAGTGGAGGCAATAACACAGTCTTGTATGGTTCTGACATGAGAGGCGGTTCTAGTGGAGGGCCTTGGGTGCAGAATTTTGGTGTTGTTGCTAGCGGACAAGTCGATGGTTCGGATAAAACTCCCAACCAAATCGTTGGTGTTACCTCATATGGCCCCACTGCTGTTGGGCCACTTTACCAAGGCAGTTCGATTCTCGATAGTCGATTCACCACTATCTTAAACACCGCCTGCGCTTGGAAAGCTGGCAACTGTTAATCTAAGTTAGTTCGACGGGTGCTATATTGACCTCTTCCCCAGCCCTCCTACAAAAAGAGGAAGGTAAAAAGGTGGTTTTTCAGTTGTTCCCTCTCGGCCTTTTGGGAGAAGTGGGTTGGAGAACTCCTCAAAGCCGAGTTACACCAAATCGGGATAGGTGGTATTATTTCTAGATGGATAGACTACGCTTGTATTAATACTTAGAGTATTTATGCTTTAGATATCCTTGCTTCTCTAATGTTTAAAACTATTGATGGTTTGGAGAAACAACAAGTACGACTGTCAGAGCAGCAGTTCGATCAAAGAATCAGGTGGTGTGTGCAAGAAGTCTATTTGGATCGGGAGGAAGCTCGACAGGCTAGGGAGGAAGCTAGAAAGATTACGAAGATGACTCAGCACACTAAGGAGAAAGCTCGACAGGCTACGGAGGAAGCTCGACAGGCCAGGGAGAGAACCCAGCGAGCTAAGGCAAAGCTCTGTCTTTAGTCAAACAATTAGCA
Organism: Dendronalium sp. ChiSLP03b; assembly: GCF_034531165.2. NCBI lineage: Bacteria > Bacillati > Cyanobacteriota > Cyanophyceae > Nostocales > Nostocaceae > Dendronalium > Dendronalium sp. ChiSLP03b. The sequence goes on from NZ_JAVRBR020000123.1 coordinate 48,149, forward strand.
CACCGTACTAGGGATGCATAAAGACAGAGATCGTAAGAAATCTAAAATTGCGATTGTAGCGATCGCGGCCTCGGCTGGTGGAGTTACAGCGATTCGCAAGGTTCTCTCAGGATTGCCTGCTACCTTTCCCGCTCCGATTCTCTGCCTACAACACCTCAGTCCTTCCGACACTAGCGTTTTAGCACAAGTGCTACAGTTACAAACGGCTCTTTCAGTACGCTAGGCACATCAGGGCGAACAACTCATGGCGGGAGTAGTGTATGTGTGTCCACCCGGCCATTACTTTGTTGTTTGTGCCAACGGTACAATCTCTCTACCACGGCAAGAAACCAAACATGGCTGGCTGCAAGGAGTAAATCATTTTTTTGAGTCGTTGGCCGCAAATTATGCAGAGCGGGCTGTAGTAATTGTGTTGAGTGGCATGGGCAAAGGCGGCGCAGAGGGTGTGCGTGCTGTGTCTCAACAGCATGGCGTTGTGCTTGTCCAGGATAAAGCTAGCTCTGTAGCTTATGGAATGCCGGAGGCTGCTATAGCGACTGGTTGTGTAGACCAAGTTCTACCACGTGAGGCGATCGCTCCATTATTGGTGAGCTTGGTATGTGAGGGACATCCTTTATCCGAAGCGCAAGTGAGCAACACAACATCATCTCTTAGCACTCGTTTGTCGATATCGCCCACGCTTCAGGACGCGTTGGATAGCGTACTTAATAGGGCGATCGCCATACACCGAACCGACATGGGCTACATTCATCTGTTCGAGCCAAAGACAAGTTCCCTCGTAATCGCCACCCAACGCGGCTTCAGATCGGACTTTGTTAATTTCTTTGGGACGATTCGTATAGATGACGACTATTCAACCTGCGCCAGGGCTATGCGTGCCGGAGAGTCTGCGATCGTCGAAGATATAGAGGTCGATTCCCTATACAAGCCTCATCGGGCGATCGCTGCGTTAGCCGGATATCGGGCAGTCCAATCCACGCCGCTAACCAGTCGCAGAGGAACCTTGGTCGGCGTATTGTCCACTCATTTCCGTCAGCCTCGCCAATTTTTACCGTGGGAGATGAACCTCTTTGATATGCTCGCTCGTCATGCTGCCAATCTGATTGAACTTTTTCAAACAGATAATGTTCGATAATCAATTACGAATTATTAATGGTAACTTGACAATAAAAGTTGCACCCTGCCCGACTCCTGGACTTTGGGCGTGAATAGTACCACCGTGGAGTTCTACGAGGTTACGGGCGATCGCAAGTCCTAACCCCAGTCCTTTTTTTACACCATCTGCTTGACGGAAAGTATCAAAAATATAGGGTAAAAATTCGGCGCTGATACCGCAGCCTGTGTCACTTAAAATAATCTGGGCTTGATTTTCATAAGTTTGCAGACTAACTGCAATTCTTCCGCCATTATGAGTAAATTTAACAGCATTAGTCAGTAAATTTAAGACAATTTGTTGTAAACGCTCTGGATCGCCTTGAACTATTCTTGGTAATGGATCGAGCGTACACTCTAAGCAGATGTCTTTAGTTGTACAACTTTGATGCACGCTGGCGATCGCAGCTTCAATCACTCCTTGCAGTTGTACTGGCTCTTGATTTAAGCAAATTTTCCCCGCAGTAATCCGCGAGATGTCGAGCAAATCTTCAACCAGTTTGGCTTGCAGAGTGGCATTGCGTTCAATCGTTTCCATAGATTTCATCAGCATGGCTTGATTAGACGGGCTGCTACGGAGTAACCGCGTCCAACCAAGAATAGCGACTAGGGGGGTATTTAGTTCGTGAGAAACTGTTGATAGTATCTCATCCTTCCTCCGGTTAATTGTTCTTTCCTGGCGAAGAGTTTCTGAGCGCAAGTGTGCCATTTGCAGATAGGCATTTACACGGGTGACGAGTTCGCTGGCAGAAAAGGGTTTAATTAGGTAATCGTCAGCCCCAGCAAGAAGTCCTTCAATTACAGACTCTTCTCCAGCACGGGCAGAAAGCAGAATTATTGGTACTTCTTTTGTCCGTACATCAGCCCGCAATGCTTTCAATAATTCAAAGCCGTCTAACCCTGGCATCATCACATCAGAAAGAACCAGATCCGGCACTCTTTCATTAGCCGCCGCCAGTGCAGTAGCCCCATCTGCAAACGCTTCTACTGTGACGTGTCCGCTTAATATCCGCGTCAGATAATCGCGCATATCGGCGTTGTCATCGACTATGAGGATATGGGCTGGGGAATCTGGGGGAGAAGTTCTAATTTCTGAGTTCCCCAAAATGGTTTCTGAGTTCCCCGAAATGGTTTCTGAGTTCTCCAAAATGGTTTCTGAGTTCCCCAAAATGGTTTTTGAGTCTGCCTCCCCAACTTTCCCTGCTTCTCTTCCCCCTACGCTCTCTTGTGGCAACCACCGCTCTGCCTCCTGAACATAAGGCACAGTGCCTAATGCAGTTGATGTCTGGGTGCGTGTTGCTGTGATATGATCGCCTACAACTCGATGTAGGCGACGTGCGCTATCGCGCCCCGCTTCGCTAACGCTTGGCAAGTGGGCTGTGCCCAATGCAATTGTGACGGTGAAGCAGCTTCCTACTCCCACCGTGCTGCTAACACCTATAGTTCCACCATGCAGTCGAATTAACTCCTGCACCAAAGCTAGACCAATACCAGACCCTTCATGAGTTCTGGCTTTTGTACTTCGCACTTGATAAAATCTCTCAAACAGATGGGGCAATTCTTCAGGTGCAATGCCCGTGCCTGTGTCTTCTACCTGTAACGTTACACGATCGCCATCAGCAAGATACAGCCTGACGGCAATTTCACCTTCTAAGGTAAACTTAAAGGCGTTGGAGAGCAAATTAAGAACTATTTTCTCCCACATTTCCCGGTCTACGTATACAGGCTCACTCATCGGTGGGCAATCGACCACTAGCCGCAGCCCTGCCCGTTCAATGGCGGAACGAAATACACTGGCTAACTCAGTTGTGTACAGTGCCAAGTCAGTCGGTTCATAGATTGCTTCCATGCGTCCAGCTTCGATGCGGGAGAAGTCGAGCAGGGTATTAACCAGTTTCAGCAGGCGCAAGCTGTTGCGATGGGCGAGTTCTAGCCGTTCGCGTTGTGAAGAAGTTGGGGGATTGACGGAATCGCTCAAGGCATCTTGCAAAGGAGCGAGTAACAGCGTTAGCGGGGTACGAAATTCATGGCTGACATTGCTGAAGAAAAGGGTTTTGGCGCGATCGAGTTCTGCCAGACTCTCTGCGCGTTGGCGTTCTTCTTCGCGGGCTGATTGTTCTCGAACCCTTTGCAGTTCCGATTCCCGCATGGCTTCTTCGGCGCGGGCGCGTTCGACCCGTGCCCAGATGCGATCAGTGATTTCGCGCAGCAAATCAACTTCGTCGTCGCGCCACTCTCGTGGTTTGCTGTCAGAGATGGGAAGCATAAACCGCCACTCGCCATTACGCATCAGCGGAACGACGATAAACGAACCGATACCGAGCGCGGCGTAATTTTCTGCGTTGACGCGCCGATCCGTTTGCGTGTCGTTGACGACGAACGGCTCACCAGCCTGAATTTGTTCTTCCGAAAAGAAATCCTCAGTCCGGTAAGTTCCCTTGAGCGAAATCGCGTCGTCCACTTTCCAGCCGTGAGCGACTGTTGCGGTTTCAAGGTCTTTGGTAAATTCGCCAAATACGCATTGCGCCGCCCCGAAATACCGCGCGATTTTTTCGCCGAGGCGGTTCATCGTTTCGGCGATGTCCTCTAGCCCGACCAGCTCATCGGTAATTTCCGCGAGCATCGCCTGGTTTTGTTCGCGGCGTTTGCGATCGGTGATGTCGTTGAACACGATCGCCAGTTGTTTGTTTTGGGGATCGCCGTATGGATACGCCGCTATTCGGAAGTACCGTCCGACATCGGCTTGCTGAATTTCAAACTCGATCGGTTCGCCTGTTGCCAAAACCGTTTCATAGTTTGTGAGAATCTCAGCTTCTAGATTCGGCGAAAAATCATGGGCGGTTTTGCCGATTGCTTGCGTCAGTCCGCTCTGGATTTCAAATGCCGAATTTACTTCGAGAAAACGGTAGTCGAATGGCTGTCCGTCGTCATACAGCATTTCGATGATGCAGAAGCCATCGTTGACATTCTCGAATAGCGATCGATATTTCGCTTCCGATTGGCGCAAGGACTCTTCGGTGCGGGCGCGTTCGACCGCCTCCTGATTCTGCGAGATGATAATTGCGGCGGCTCTGGTCAGCACGGCGGCGAACTCATAGTCGCGCGGTGTTGCTTCGCGCGGGTGTCTGAAATACATTGCGAATGTGCCGACGACCTTTCCTTCTGTCGTCTCAATCGGAAACGACCAAACGCCGCGGTATTCATGCTGTTCAGCCAGCCACAGCCAATCTTTCCATCGCGGGTCTTCGGTTACGTCGGGAGTGATAACCGACTGACCCGTATAGAAGGCTAAATCGCACGCCAGCGAGTCCGCACTGATTTTGAAGCCGTCCACACACTCGGCGTAAGGTTTGGACATTCCGACAACGTGGCGCAACTCGCTTCCAGTCTCATCGGCAATGTAAAAGGCGCATCTGACATCAATGCTTGATTGCTCGACGGCGGTACGGACAAGCACGCCGAGCGATGCTTCGAGGGTTGCGCCTTTGACGGCAGCTTGAAACGCTTCCTTTTGCCCCGCCAGCCAAGCCTCGCTTTCGCACAGGGCTTCTTGGGCTTGCCGCTGCTCAATCAGGTCGGCGGCTTGGCGGGCGAGTAAATCGAGAAACCGCAGTTCGCGATCGCTCGGTTGGTGGGGTTCGCGCCAATGAGTGGAAAACATGCCGACGAGGCGACCGCTACGCGAAAGCAGCGGTGTAGACTGCACGGCTTTGATACCAGAAAGGCGGTAAGCATCGAGATCCTCTGTACCAGCCATAAAATCGCTCTTTTCCACATCTGGCACGATCGCGCGCTCGCCCCGCAACGCCACGCCGCAAGTACTACCTGAATCAAGGCGCACCCACTCCCAAAATGCTGCCGATGCTGGGTTAAATCCCTTCCACGTCAGTAGCTGAAGCTCGTTTCTTGCAGGGTCAAGTATTTGGATACTGCCCATATCCGATCGCATTAAAGCGATCGCCGCATCAACAATCTGCTCGTAAAGGGCATTGATGTTTTCTGACTGAATCAACTGACTGCTGATGTGCTGTAACTGCTTTGTATCAGCCAGCTCTTGCGCCAGTTTCGCCTCGTTGTCACGCAAAGCTGCTTCCGCTTGTTTGCGATCGGTAATGTCATAAGAAACGGCAAGCGCTGCATAGACTTCGCCTTTTGCAGAATAAAGCGGCGTTCCCCGTGAGACGTAAGCGCGATCGTGTGCATTGTGTTCGTGTTCAAACAACTCACCAGCAAGAGCTTGACGATAAAACCCTTCGTAATACGCAGCTAATTCGGGCGGAAGTACCTCGAAAATCGTCTTACCGACAAAATCTTCTCTTTTGAATCCGGCTGCTCCCAAAGCTTCTCCTTCAGCGAGCAGGTAGCGGAGATTGCGATCGACGACAAACACAGCCCCACCCGGCAAATTCTCAATCAGAGCAAGCGATCGTTCTTCTGAGAGCTTGCGCTCAACAATTTCCGCTTCTAAAGTAGCATTGACAGCCAGCAATTCTTGAGTTTGTCGCTGATTGAGTAAGAGGGCGGCAGCCGTAAAATCTGCCAAACTCGTCATCACCCGCACGTCTTCACTGTCAAAATGCCTTTGCTCATCGTGGGACATAATCCAGATCGTGCCGAGGGCGTGATTCTCCGCAATCAGCGGTAGCACCAAGCCTTCGACAACTGGGGTTTTCGCTTCCTGAAAATAGGTGAAATACCGTTCAGGATGAGAAAAAAGCACAGGCGTACCGCGCTCCAAGCAAACTCCACAGGGGCTAAAGTTGCGGGGTGTACTGCCGCCTACGTACTGTGCTAACGTTCCTGCTAATACATTCCAGCGAAAGATTTCTTCCCCTGTAGGAGTTGTCTCTAGTAAACTGACTCCAGCGGTTCCTGCAATCCACAATTCTAGTGCCATGTCAACTAGACTCTGAAGCATCGTTTCAGGCTGATTTATCAACTGCCGCGCCAATGCGTGCAATGCCTGATTTTCTTTTAGTAAGTTTGCCGGACGAGGGTTTCGACGGGACAACTCCTCGGTGATGAGAATATCTTCTAGCGTAACTGTTTCTCTTTGAGGTCGTTGCATGGCACTTATAGCTCTGGCTAATTTTGCAAGAATTTTATTCGCTAGCTATTGAAACGATTTGAATTTTTATAACTCGATGCATCGGTTTTGTAGTTTTTTCAGTGGTGACAAAGCCCCTTGGGGCGGGGTGTGGGGTGTAGGGGAAGAGATAGACAATTTTAAGGCTCAAGATATCCGCCTCATCGTTCTGCGAGTTCTTCTGTGAGAAGTTTCATCCCGTTGGCGATCGCGCGTTGGCGAATTTCCCATAGCTTCTTACCGAGGGGAGTTTGCGGAACAAACTCCGGCTCTGGTTTTAAGGATTGTGCAAATTGAAGCACTTTATCTTACGATTCAGGAGAGAGTTCGCGCCAATATTCAAGTAATTGTTCTTCTTTACTCATAATTAAGCGTCTTCGTAAGTAGATTTTACCTTTAGAGGATGTTTGAAAAGTCCTTTTGTTGGTAGCAAAATGTTTTAGATCCCCCTAAATCCACGCCACTTGCTTCAAGTCGGGGAACCCGCCCAATGCAGTGGCTCCCCTTAAAAAGGGGGACTTGAAGAATTTCCCCTCTTTTCAAGGGGGGTTAGGGGGGATCAAAACGCTGTTAGGCAACTTTATAACACTTGTGTGTACACCGTAGCCTTAAAAGGGGGGCTAGGGGGGATCGACAAGTGCCTAAAATCACAGCGAACCACTTTTCAAACAACCTCTAATAACTTCACGCCTTCCTTGTAGCAACTTCTGTCTTGCCTGTAGCAACTTCTGCCTTCACGTTTCCGTGTTTCGCGCAGCCTGTAGCAACTTCTGCCTTCACGTTATTGGAAACAGACTTGTGTTATGGCATCTTCTTTTAAAGGTAGTTTGACTGTAAAAGTTGTGCCTCGTCCAATTCCGTCACTTACAGCCTCAATTGTACCGTCGTGAAGTTCTACAAGTTGACGAGCGATCGCCAGCCCCAATCCTAAACCCCCTGGTAAGTGACGGCTTGGAACTTCCTCCTGAGTAAAGCGATCGAAGACATGGGGAAGAAAATCAGCACTAATACCGATACCATTGTCGCTGACTTGGATAATAGCCCAAGAGTCAACAGCATCAAGCCGCACTTCGATATTTCCTCCTTTTGGCGTAAATTTAATAGCGTTATGCAGCAATTTGGAGAAAACTTGCTGCAAACGGATTAAATCCCCGCAAACGCAAATATCTTTTTCTAGAGACGTTACATGTAACGTCTCTACAATTTGAATTGTTTTAGCCTGAGCATCGCTGAACATTGTCTGAATCACTTCACCAACAGTAGAGGTGAGATTGACTGGCTCGCGATCTATGTGGACTTTACCTGAGAGAATAGTTGAAATATTCAGCAGATCCTCAATCAGCATTGCCTGGTTGTTAGCGTTACGCTCAATGGTATCTAGAGCGCGTAAAGCACTAGACCGATCCAATTGATTTGAACGTAGTAAGCGAGTCCAGCCCAGGATAGCAACTAAGGGAGCGTGAAGTTCGTGGGTAACAGTTGCTAAAAACTCATCCTTGAGGCGATTGGTGGATAATTCCTGACGCAGACGCGCCATTTGTAGGTGAGAATCTATGCGAGCGATTAATTCCTGGGCAGAAAAAGGCTTGATTAGGTAGTCGTCTGCTCCTGCTTGCAAACCCTCAATTGCTGCTTCTTCTCCTGCACGAGCCGATAGCAGGATGATGGGTAAGCCTTTTGTCTTGGGATCGGCACGCAATGCCCTTAGCAATTGAAAACCGTCCACCTCTGGCATCATCACATCGGTGAGTACCAAATCTGGTAGTTGCAATGAGATAGCGGTTAGTGCATCTGCTCCATTCTTCACAGCTTCTACCTGCCATTGCTCCTGTAGTAGACGTTTTAGATAGTCGCGCATATCCGCATTATCATCTACAAGGAGTATATGAGTAGAGGAAGACGCAAAGACATTGAGACGCGGTGAGAAGTTGCGTGCGGGGGTTCCCCCCGTTGAGCAAACTTCGGAGGACACGGAGAGAGAATAATTCCCCGCGTCCCCGCGTCCCTGCGTCCCCGTGTCCTTTTCCAGGAGCCATTGCTGTGCTTCCTGGACGTAAGGAACAGCAAGTGATGTTGATGCCAGTGTCGGTTTGGCACTAATTTGCTCAGATGGCAAGTGTGATGAGCCTGTGGGCAGGGTTACTCTAAATGTCGTTCCCACATCCACTACACTCTCCACGCTGACAGTACCGCTATGTAGGTGAATTAGTTCAGCCACCAAGGCTAACCCAATACCCGACCCTTCATGACTCCTTGCCTGCACCCCTCGTATACGGTGAAAGCGTTCAAAAATTTGGGGTAACTCTTCGTCAGTAATGCCTGTGCCTGTATCCTGTATTTTTAGCTCTACTTTGTCATTTATTTGGTGTAATGAAATGGCAATCTCACCAGTGAAGGTGAACTTAAACGCATTGGAGATTAAGTTAAGAACTATTTTCTCCCACATTTCCCGGTCTACATACACCAGGTTGCTTAAGGGCTGACAATCCACAATTAATTGCAGTCCTGCTGTTTCAATAGCCGAACGGAAAACTGATGCGAGATCGGCCGTGAATGCTGCTAAGTCGGTTGGCTCATAGACTGCTTGTATCCTGCCTGACTCAATCCGGGAGAAGTCCAACAGGGTATTTACCAGTTTCAGCAGTCTCATCGCGTTACGTTGAGCGATCGCCAGCTGTTCGCGCTGCTGCGGCAAAAGCTGACCGTGTTCTCCAGCAAGCACATCTTCCAGTGGATTAATCAGCAAAGTTAGCGGTGTGCGAAATTCATGGCTGACGTTGCTAAAAAAAGCAGTCTTTGCCCGATCTAACTCTGCTAATGCCTCAACCCGTTTGCGTTCTTCCTCATAGGTGTGGGCATTGGCGATCGCCATCGTCACCTGTCCCTCAACCAGGTCAAAGAAGCCCTGGTAATCATCATCGAGTGGTCTTAAAGGACTAATCCCAACAATGAGAACCCCCAAAATTTCTTGTCCAGGTTGCTGAAGCGGTAGTGCGATCGCCCGCTTTGGTGAAGTAGACCACGCACCGCACCGAAGCAATCCAAATCGCTCTACTAAATCCTCAATGACTAAGCTTTTACCAGTTGCTAAAACAGAGTTGAGTGACCAGCAATCAGCCGATGGTACTAAAGACAGCTCAATTGTCTTGGGGCTGGCAAGCGTTCCAACTGCTAAACCTGTTGTACTCACGAGTTGGGCTTTTTGGCTGGCGCGTTCTAGTAGATAAATCAGAGCAAAGGGGATGTCGTGAGGGTTGTTTGCTAACACGCTGGTGGAAATGTTGCAAGTCTCGTCTACGGTCTTAGCTTTTGCCGTCTCTGCACCTAATTCACGCAATGTCCGCAAGCGACGGTCGTCTAATACTCGCCTAGTGTCTTCAGTGCAGGCGCAAAAGACACCCTCGACTCCACCATCGTCATTGCTAATCGGACTGTAAGAAAAGGTAAAGTATGTTTCTTCCGGATAGCCGTTGCGCTCCATAATTTCAAGTAATTCTTCATTCCATGACGGCTTACCAAGATTCATCACGTCCTCAGCTAGCGGCCCAACTAGATGCCAAACATCCGTCCAGATATCACGAGCGGGTTGACCCAAAGCTTCAGGATGCCGCTTACCCAAGACAGGAATATAAGCGTCGTTGTAGAAGTTGAGTAGTTCCTGTCCCCACCACACAAACATCGGGTAGCGAGAACCTAAGATAATGCGAATCGAAGTTTTTAAACTTTGTGCCCAGTTTTCAACTGGGCCAAGTATGCTTTTTGACCAGTCGTGCGTTCGCGAAGCGTCTCCGAAGGAGTCTCGCATCAACTCGCCCATCTCGCCACCGCCTGCAAACACATCAGTGATGGCGGCTTTCTTGCCTCCAGTTAAGCTGTCCATATTTCCTGGGAAGGATATCTACTAAAATTCCTAATTTTTCAGCTAAGAAAATTCTAGACTGTTACTGAATTGATAATTAGAAGGCAGGAGTAGCTATTATTTCTCTTCATCTTTGTATCCCCGTGTCCTCCCTCTTCCCCAGTTCTCTTTCAAGCTCGTCCAGAAAGCCGTGCCACCATTGCAATTAACTCCGTTGGCTCAGCCAGTTTATGCAAATGCGATTGAAAACCTGCTTTTAATGCTTTTGCTCGGTCTTCTGCAAGATAAGCAGTCAAGGCAGCAGTAGGAATTTGCCATCCTTTCTCTGCTTCTAGTGCCTTGATTTTGCGAATCAAAGCATACCCATCCTCATCGGGCATCCTGATATCACTAATTATCACATCGGGGCGCGATCGCTCCAACTCAGATAGCGCCTCTGTGACTGAAGCAACCGTTGTCACTATAACCCCATGTTGCATTAGCACTGCTGTAATCAACTCGCGAGTATCGGCTTCATCATCTACGAATAGTACGCGCAAGCCATCCAGCCCATTGGGTTGTTCCATAGGTGCTATCAACCTTGGCATCTGCCCAGGTGCTGCTAATTGCTTGTACTTAGTAATATCATGCAGGCATATCTGTAACGCACCTAAAGCTCCCGAAGTTTCTCGGCCAGGTTTCACCAAAAGTAAAGCATCAAAAGCTTGTCTGTCACGGGGACAGATAGAGACTTCCAATTCTTGCACAGACTTGATATTGAGTGATTCCTTCAGTTTTGCAAGAAACAATAAATGTTCTTCTTGAGATACAAAATTAATTAATGATTTGCCAATTAGCAAACTGGGCAATACATTTAATAATGCAGCAGCAGTGTAGTTTATTTCGAGAATTATTCCATCAGCATTTGTTACCAAATAACCGTTAGGTGCAAATTTGAATAAATCATAATAAACCTTACGTTCTGCTATGATACTTTCATTTTGTTGCAGCAGTTCTTCTTCAAGAACTTTCATCACTTCTAAACTAGCCTGCATTTCTTCTTTGAGAAATTCCAGGTTTTCTATAGAAGCGGTGAGAGTTTTCAACGCTGCGATCGCTTGTGGCTGCATTGGCGACTGCATTATGTAGCTTGAGAGTGCCTCTATCTGCTGCCGTATTTTTTCAAAACTATAGTTTAATTCTTCTTGGTTCACAACTAACTCCCTTTTCTAATACTTTAGGCATAAATAAATAAGTATAAATAAATATAATATGGACTATCATTGCGAGGAACCTAGGCACTTCTGTGGCTTTCCGCAGAATAGCAATCCCAGTCATTGCGATTAGCTTCGTCGTTCCTCCTCTCTAGGAGACGCTACGCGAACGCAATGACATATTACATTTAATTATGCCTGTCTAGTTACTCAATTAATAAAGTATTTTAATTATCTTGATTTTTATCTCTATTGAGAATTTCAAATTTTTTCGGAATGCTACTGCTACATGAAAGGTAGGGATGGTATAAATAAACCGAGGTCGGCTGCCTTGTTGTTTTAATATCGCTCAAAGTTGCTTCCAGCGCGTCTACATCCATTCCTAACTCATCCACAGGAATAGGATTAACTTAGCGCCAGCCTGGACGAATTTGGTAACTACCCCCAGGAAGGTTGGCCCTTCCACAATTACCAAGTCACCTGGTTCGATAAACACATCTGGTAGTAAGCCCTGGATTTGGGCGGAACCGTAGCCAGTAAGGATGCGATCGCGATCGCTTGCAATCCCTTGAGCCTGCAAACGAGAGATAATCTGCTCATACAGTAGCGGTGCGGGTGGGCCGTAGTTCAGGGCAGTCTAAGTCTGCGTGGGGAAAGAGATTGGGATCGGCTAGACCGTAGGCAAAGCTAACAGTGATAATCTTGGTTAACTCTGTGCCATAAGTCGATGGTGCGATCTCTTTTGCTCGTTGAGCAAACAAATCAGCAATTTGGTAAACAGGCATCGGTGATGGTGCGATCGGGCAATTATGCTTAATTATCTAGGAAAATGTATTGCAGCGATTAGTCACTTCTAGTCGCCCAAGCAAGTAATAAATTAGACTTGACAAACATTTTCTAACGGGGTTGCTGAAAAACGTATATATCTTTGATCGCTTGTACCCAACCATCAGATACAGATTCGAGGATGCGATCGCCTTTTTCTCTAGTTGCAGTTGTCGCATCGCCGATGACTCCACTTTTACTGATATCCCGCGTCACCCAAGCCACAGGTAGCTTACCTTCCCAACTCAGTAGACTACTTTCTGGATGTTCTGGCGGATACTCTACAACGGCTTTCTCCAGCTTCACCTGTTCCGGTAAAATTGCCAGCATAATACTGGTTTCCGCATCTCCAGCGTGCATTCCTAACTCAGCTTCTTTCGGAGTCAGCAATTCTTTAGTGATATTAGGCACGCGCCAAGTAAACAGTGGAAACACCAAAAAGTCATCATACTTAACATGCAAATCTCGCGCTGCCATCTGCATAACTTGGGGTTGTCCCCCGTGGGAGTTCATCAACACCAATTTTTTAAACCCAGCACGGTAAACACTTTCTCCCACTTCCATAATCGTTGCTGTCAGCGTTTCCGTGCTGAGGGTAATCGTACCAGGAAAGTGCCAATGCTCGTTTGATTTACCATAATATAGGGTGGGCAATGCATAGACGGGAATATCAGCATCTAGCTTTTCCAAAGCTTTTCCCAGCACCCCCACACCGATAGCAGCATCGACAATCAGTGGCAAATGGGGGCCATGTTGTTCAATAGCCCCTACTGGTTGGATAATGACTACATTTTCCTTATTCGGCATTGTCTGGATGTCAGTCCAAGATAGATAAGGGAAAAAGCGTTCTGGAGGAATAAAGCTGTGCATTGTACTACTTTCGCGCCATTTTCATGTTACAGCGATTGGGTAACTCGGAGTTCTCTCTGGGGATTAGGGGCAATGAGGACTGGGAACGGATTTAGTTCACCCTAAAACCCAATACCTAATCTCTAGCCAACAGTCATCAGTCAAATTACAAGCAGTTAAAAGGACAAAACTCATGGTTGACGAAAATGGATCGATTCGCACTCTATCAGTTGATATTGGCGGTAGTGGTGTCAAAGCAATGGTTTTGGATATCACAGGAAATCCTCTAACGGAAAGGGCGCGTGTAGATACACCTCAACCAGCTAAACCAGAGGTTGTAATTAATGCAATTACAGTATTAGCAGCAGCTCAAGGCGAGTTTCATCGGATTTCTGTCGGGTTTCCCGGTGTGGTGCGCTGCGGAGTTACAGAAACAGCAGTCAACTTACATCCAGATTGGATAGGGTTTGACTTAGAAACAGTATTGTCAAACCGCTTAAACAAGCCTGTACGCGCAATTAATGATGCAGATATGCAAGGATTTGGGGCGATCGCAGGTAAGGGCGTAGAATTAGTCGTCACCTTGGGTACAGGATTTGGTTCGGCTTTGTTTGTGGATGGTAAATTAGTGCCGAACATGGAAATGGGACATCATCCGTTTCGTAAGGGTGAGACTTATGAGGAACAACTCAGGCGTGCAGAGTTAGAAAAAATTGGTGAGAAAAGATGGAATAGGCGTTTAGAAAAAGCGATCGCATCTTTGCAAAGGCTGTTCAACTATGATTATCTTTACATTGGTGGTGGTGAAGCTGTAAGAGTAAATATCCAGCTACCTTTAAACGTGAAACTCATCCCTAATGTCACTGGTTTGTTAGGCGGTATTGCTTTGTGGCGAGATCGGGAAAGTTGATATTCTCCTACCCCTGTATTCGGAGTACCGAGTAAGTAGATAAACAAAAATATTTACAGTCATTGCGATCGCGGAGCGTCTCGTACCCCAGCGGGAAGCCGAAGAAGGCCCGTCTACATTATGCTTTGCTGCATTCGTAATGACATAGTGTAATTAATTATGTTTACCTACTTACAGTGAGGGATTTTCAGACTTATCGAAACAGTGCTGAGTAAAAAAGTAAAATTAATTGCACTCAGCATCTTTTAAATCAGCTCTTTGACTTTATCTGACACTGCTGTGAAGATAATCTTCTCGCGGTTAGGCTCACCTCTAATCAGAGATTCAGCAAACTTAGCCGCTTGATTTAGGGTAATTTTAGGCGGCAAGGGTGGTTCATGGGGATCGACGATCGCCTCAACAATTACCGGCCCTGGTGTAGCAAGTGCTTGGTCAAGAATATCGCCACAAGTCGCGGGGTCATCAATGGTAAAGCCAGTTGCACCGCAAGCACGAGCAAAAGCAGCATAATCCATCGGTTGCAGTTCGCAGGCATATTCTGGATTGCCCAAGAAGACCATCTGCTCCCACTTAATCTGACCCAAGGTGTTGTTCTTGATGATGACAATTTTGACGGGCAGCTGATATTTGACACAAGTTAAAAACTCTGCCATTAACATTGAAAAGCCACCATCCCCGACAAAAGCAACGCACTGTCTCTCTGGATAGGCAATTTGGGCGGCGATCGCGTAGGGAAGACCGCAAGCCATTGAGGCCAGTGTTCCCGATACTGAATGCATTTGACCCTGCTTAGCTGGAATTTGCCGCGCCCACCAAGTCGTATTCGTACCAGAATCTGCGGCAACGATCGCAGTGTCAGATAAACGTTTGCCCAGTTCCCACGCGACTACTTGGGGTTTCATGGGCTTATCCTGCCGCGTACCCCTCTGTTCCATTAACTTCCACCAATCTTTCATCCCGGATTGAGCTTTTTCTAGAAAACTCCTATCCTCTTTATGTTCCACTAGCGACAGAATTGCTTGTAAGGTGCGACGGCTATCACCAACTAACCCCACTTCAACGGGATAACGCAACCCAATCCGCATGGGATCGATGTCAATCTGGACACCTCGTGCTTGTCCCGGCTTGGGTAGAAATTCCATATATGGGAAAGATGTACCTACCATCAACAGAGTGTCACAGTCTTCCATCGCCTCTTGGGATGGCTTGGTTCCAGTCAACCCAATTCCACCTGTAGTATACGGGCTGAAATCTGGTACAGCCGCTTTACCCAACATCGCTTTGACAATTGGTGCCTCTAGCTTTTGTGCCAGCTGTTCCAATTCAGTTGTTGCTCTTAAAGCCCCACGACCAGCCAAAATTACTATTTTCTTGCCAGCATTCAAAATCTCAACGGCACGCAGCAAATCATTTTCACTGGGCAGTTGGGCACTGTGCGCCCTCACATCCGATGTGTGATGGAGAACATTGTGCATAGAATGCTTTTTAGTAACCTTCTCGGTCTGGAAATCAATTGGAAATGTGATGTGAGCCACACTTCGGTAGGAGATAGCAGCACGGCAAGCCAAATTTGCAACAGTCTCGATATGGTCAGGCCCCATCACACGAGTGTTATAGACGGCGACATCCATAAACACTTTGTCAAGGTCTACATCTTGCTGGGAGTGAGTATCAATCAAATCATGGAAGTGTTGACCTGTAATTGCCAACACTGATTGACCATCCATCTTAGCGTCATAAAGACCATTAATTAGATGCAGACCGCCAGGCCCTGATGTCGCCAGACACACACCCAATTTACCTGTGTATTTAGAGTAGGCACAAGCCATAAAAGCCGCCGCTTCTTCATGGCGCACTTGGATAAAGCGGATTTTGTCTTGGCGCTGGCGCAAAGCTTCCATTACGCCATTAATTCCATCACCAGGTATACCAAAGATAGTATCGACACTCCAATCAATTAAAGTGTCAACTAGAACATCGGATGCTGTTGTTACCATTTTTAATTTCCCGACACTTTACTGCTGTTTAAACGCGGTATTGCATTTACATCAAGTTTGTGTAATTACAAAAATTGTCCTGAAAGGTTTTGTTTTATATTGAGATTAATTTCTTTAAGCTGCATCTGGCAGTTGGGAGAGACTCAGCTTGACGAAATTCATCCCTGATACCGAGTTCATTCAAAAGTAGTAGGGAGGATGAGGGGAATGAAGAGCATATCACTTCCCCATTTCTAGATGCTATTTCTGACCGCTGATTTATAGAAGATTTTGATTGCTTACAAATAACGGCTTACCGAAGCCTTAATAAATTAATCATGCTTTTGTCACAATTTTGCAATAACTTTGTCAATATGATGTGTGATGCTAAAGCTCTGGGTTAGGAAGGCTCACTCCATACCAAACCCATACACCAGAGTCTACGAGGAGAATCACCATGAGGTACAAGCCCTTATGAGGATGACTCTTCAAATCAAAGTTGCAAAATCTCACATAATTGAAAGGAACAAAAAGATGAATTGGAAAGTACTCGCTTGCCTCCCTATTCTGATAGCTACTGCCGTGCCAGCTTACTCTTTAACTAATAATAAAAGCCACAATCCGACTACTGCTGCCCACGTTGCTCAAAATACCCAACAAGCTAACACCATGAAAAAGGCTAATACTGTGCAAAAGCTTCATGCTAAGCACAAGTCTAATAATATGGCCAACCATAGTACCGTACTGAGAGTAGGTAGCAGAGGAGAGGCAGTCAAAAAAGCTCAGAATGTTTTAAAGCAGCAAGGATTTTATACTGCAAGCGTGAATGGTGTTTTTGATAAAAATACCCGTTCAGCAGCGATCAAATTTCAGAAGTCTAAAGGATTAAGAGCAGACGGAATAATTGGGCCTCGGACTATGGCAGCTATGAAATAAAATAATTTGCTCAATTTTTTCACTGGAATCAAGTAATCCAGTAAAGCAAATTATTCTTGCAGACGTGCAATCACACAGTGCATAACTTTAATTTCATTGACAATTCGCTCCAGTTCTATAAATAAGGGAGTTTGTTCTCGAACGGCTTGTAATGTCGGAGTTAAAGTGTTGGCATTTGTGGCAATCTCTGATAACCGAGTAGTATGTAGCTGTTCAATTTGGTCGTGAATTGCTTCGAGATAGCCATCCAGCGCTGGTAACGGTTGGGGTGGCTGTCTTTGTCGAAGGGCATCTGCTAGGTTTTCTAAAACTTGGATAATGGTATCAGTAAGTTGTTTGAGTTCAGTAAATTGGTACTCGCCGCTAAATTCCCGCAGATGTTCTGCTAGAGTTGTAACTGAACTGAAAAAGCCACGAATGTATACCATCAGCGTCATTACAGGTTCGATTTCTCCCTGAACGTGACGAGGTTCGCTGAACAATCTTTGAGCCGCCGCAGCAGCGTTGACGTTCTCTAGTCCAGCTTGATGGCGTAGCATATTGATAGAATCACCAGACGAATTCTGTTCTGGATAAAGATATTTAGCAATAACCTGTTGAAAGTAGATAAGATTGGCTCGAATTGTCTTTTGCAATTGTGCAGGAAGTTGCTGTCGTTCCCAACGGGGGAAAAGTAAATAGCTGCCAACCAGTGCTAAGATTCCCCCAATCAGGCTATCAACAATACGCCATACTCCTACCTTCCAGCCACCTGCACTAATAACGTCGAGTAGCAAGATGATGGCAGGAGTAAGTAGTATGGTGAATATACTGTAGCTTAACGATCGCACCGACATAGCAGCAAACACGAGTAGCAGGAAACAAATAGCGATCGCCAATGGATTCTTAATTAGTAAGACCAAAGTAATGCCAATGATTCCACCCAAAATCGTACCGATGACCCTTTGTACTGTTGTCTCAAATGTTCCACCAAAGTTGGGCTTAAGTGCAACTAAAGCTGTGAGGGTTATCCAGTAGCCTCTAGGTAATTGCAATACCGAGGCAAGTAATTCAGCGAGCGTTGTTATCAGTGCAAGGCGCAACGCGTGACGAAACAGAACTGAATCAAAAGTGAAGTTATTCCGCAGTGTATCAATAATTGCAGAACGCTCTGACTGGGCTGGGGGGGAAATATCTCGCTGGTCGATGCGGCGCGGTTTTCCCTGTCTTAAATCTGTAACAATATCCGCATCAGTATGAATTTGCTGTGCCAGCTTTGTCAGACTAGTTTCAATCTTCTTCAGGTTGACTAGTTGGGAATAAACATCTGTCTGGACATGGCTCGTTTGATTGAGAATTTGAGAGCGCAGAACTTGCCACTGGTTTCCCAGTGCCTCAACCGTCCGATCCAGATCCCCCAGGTGAACTGAGTTTTTTCCTTTGGCGATTGCTTCTGACAACATTTGTAGAGCAATTGCCAACTGTTCTATCGCTTGCTGAATTTCTTTCTGTAACCGAGAAAATAGTTGACCTTCAGATGCGATCGCTAACAGTTCGTTCAATGCAACAACAGAATTGACAATTTGATTGGCATCCTCAATCAACACGAGTAAGTGATTTTCCCGCAGGTTAGCTCCTTTTTGCCTAGTCCACATGGCTGTCCAGATGCTACGGGCAGATGTCAAATCCTGAATGATAGTATCCTGAGCTTGCAAAAATCGCTCTGTCCACTCCTGACTATCCTGGGGATTTAATGCTCTGTGGCTTGCCAAATCCACAAATTTTCTCAACGCTAGATAACTGTTAGCGACTATCTGCCTTACAGGTACGTCAGGACGCACTACCCACAGTCCTGATGACAACACAGTTGTCCATATTCCACCAGCCAGACAGAGCGCACATTGCTGGATAAGAGTAGATAAATTGGAAAATGAAGCAAATTTAGCCAGCGCGATGACAAACATAATCGAAGTCACCAAGCTGACAGATGCAGCCACACTGCCATACAAACCCGCTAAGCCTGCTATAAACATCACCAAGAACGTCGCCGGAACAGATAACCAGAGATTACTGCTAACCAGACTCGCGATCGCGAACACCACAGTCACCGCAATGGTAGCAGCTATCATCGCAGCTACTTTCTGGCGATAAGTTCCGTCAACATTTACCATACCAACAAACCAAGCTGCCATAGTGGCGATCGCACTTGCAGCAGTATGACCAGTAATGATTCCAACTCCAATAGGGACACTTAGTATCAAAAGGCTACGCAATCCGGAGAAAATGGCGGGCTGACCTGGCTTGAGTTGAAACTGCTGCAACAACCAACTGAGAGGACGTTTATCTGTTGATGGCATTATTAGGCTGGCGACTGTAAATGAAAAAAGTAAAAATAAATCGCCTCTTACAGAATTTTAGCCAGATAAGTAGAAGGCAGGAGGTGAGCCACTGCAAGTCGAAGCAAGCTACGCGTCAGCGGACGTACCCGAAGGGCAGGAGATTGAAAGTAAAAATTTAATCTTCCCCACTCACTGTTCATACATTTTGTTTTGATATTGATTTTTGGATCATTTTTACCGTCCAAAAATGAGAGCATCTAGCGAATACGCACTAGGAGCTAGTGAAGTAGATACAATATGTTACAGGACGCAGTCATCACTCGAAGTCTCTGAGTTTCCAAAGCGATCGCAAGGTTTTATGAAACGAGAGCCATCCAGAGATTCATTGCTCAATTTACTATTACCGCTAGCACTCATCTTGGGGTTAGTTTTAATTCTGAGTTTGAATGTGGGAGAAGCTAGAGATGAGAGGGCGTTAACAAGTCCTCTGGAGACGTGGCTCAAAGTCATTGTCGGTTATTTGGCAGCAGCGACAGAAATTGCAGCAGCAGTTGTAATTGGCGGAGCGGTAATCCGAGGTATTACTAGTTATCTGCGATTGTTGTTTGCTCGTTCTAAACAACATTTCGATGCCACAGAAGCAATTCGTCTACAATTGGGACGAGTACTGGCATTGGGGCTGGAATTCACTGTTGCCAGCGATATATTGCGGACGGCAGTAGCACCTACTCGCCAAGATATATTGAATTTGGGAGCGATCGTCTTGCTGCGAACCCTACTGAATTATTTCTTGGAGCGCGAGATTCAGCAGGGGGAACAACGCCGTTTGCCGGAGCCGGAGATTGATAGGAGTATAGGATGAAACCTCACCGTTCCAGCTTAAAACCCTTGGAAGGTGCGAATCGCTCGCTTCGCAGCCGCCTCGATTGGAAAAGTGAATTGGTATTAGCAACTGCCCCGACAGTAGTCATTGCCTAAACCAGAAAAGCCAGTTCAAATCGGACTTTTTTAATTACGAATTACGAATTAGTATTACTCCATACCCCGTTGCTTGAACATTTCCATTAATTTCCGCTTGCGGGCGTGGCTTTGTACTAGTGTTGCCCGATAACTTGACCAGTCTGCTTTTCTCCCAGATTCCAAATAAGCAGCGCGTGCTTTCTTTAACCATTCAACTGCATAATAATAGTATTCTGCTTTACCCCGATCCATAATCTTTTCAGCACGGCGACGGGCATTAGCAATCACCCAATCAGGATTGTAAGGGATGGCAGCATTCATGACTCGGTGTATTAACTCAGAATAATAGGAGCTGAGTTCTGTAACGATCGCAATGGCATCGTCTATTAACCCTTCATGCAAAAAAATATCTATCTTTGCTGATGCTGTTTCCCAACCTCCAAAGGTGCGGATGGTTTTCAACAAGTCAATTTTGACACTTTCCCAGTTGTCTCCAGCAAGTTCTTCTATCTTTTGGTAGTCAAAAAATGAAGGCTTTACTTGGAAAGCAGCTTTGGTTGCTGATAAACCGGCTTCACGATTATCCAATTCCAGCGCTAAATCACTTGTCCAAATTCCCAATTCATACTGAGAATTTCCTGGTAACTTTAATCCACTTAGGGCTATGTCTAATGCTTGCTGCAATGAGCCTTGCTCCGCAAGTGTTTTAGCTAGGGCAAAAGCTTCTTCGATTGAGTTCATCTCGGTTTGGGCAGCCTCAATTGCTTCTTCTACCCTGCCTAACCTACCCAGCATTGTCAGATATTGTTGAGTTTGCCCTTCAGCTGACGCTAAATACAGGTATTCTTCGTAACGTTCCTGACGTTCGAGGATTTTCAGGCGAATTAGTGCTAAATCATCAGCGTAATCTGGGACTTCTCCCTCCCAAACTCCCCTTTCAGTGATATTTCCTTCTAGAACACTCACCAGCGCTGGTTCATCCCAGCCTTGGTGCAAAGCCTCTAAACTCATGCCAAAATCAGCGCTCCACTCATCTTGCCATGCTTCTAAATTCACCTGGATATCAACTTTTTCTTCTGGGGTAAGTTCAACGCTGAGAATGGCTTCACACCAAGCATGATTTAATTCACCAACAATCTCATCATTGTCACCACCATATTCTGCAACATCGTCCCAATTTTCTACACAGGTAGAAGTTATCGCCTCCAAAATAGCGATCGCACTATAACCATCTCCCCGTTCGCTAAAATCTACAGCAGTTTGGATCACGCTGGGCAATTCTTCACTAATTGGGTCGTCCTCGTAGCCATCTTCCCAGTAGCGCACTGCATCCCGAAGAATTTGGCGTACCTGCTGCCCAAACGGCTTGCTATTAATACTAGTCAAGCGTACAGGTTTGACGCTTTGTTGCTTGGTAACAGCATCGATTGTCCAACTGACATGGTGATCGATAGCCTCAATCAACTGTGGGTATCGGGCTACCAATTCTTGCACCAGTCTTTGGGTTTGCAGATGATCGAGGGAATCAAGCAGTTGTTCTAGGGTGGGGCGTTGCTCAATAATTTCTGGCTGACGCACGCAGACGAGTATCGTCGCTACAATGTGTTTACACCAACCGTCAAAGTTGTAAGCACAGGTGCAGTTTGCTGAAGTTACACTTTGCTCGTCAAAACTTAGACTGACGCGATAAGGTCTAGCTTCACTACCTTCAACTTCTGCTTGAAGCTGATGACTACGTTGGGTAAGGGCAGTGACAGCACCTGCCTCATAATAAACCTCACCCCGTTGGAAAGATTTGGTGTTGGCATTACGGCGGATGGTGAATTCACTGATTTTGGGAATAGACATCGAGCGATCGCCTGTGAAAATCCTGTACGTGAATGAATTTTATATCCAGCTTAAGTGTTGAGATAATGCGTTGCAAGAGAACTCAAAGTAACAGAAAGTTCCTCATGTAGTAGCATTTGTATTTTACGTCACTAATTACTTAATTCTTTACTCAGTTTATTTTTGATCGGAGTAGATCGTTGTTCCAACTAACATGATGCTCTTCAATAAATAAAAGGACTATTTGTAACCTGACCTACATACCATACTTTGCCAATAAATTTATAGTTGTAGTATTAAATAAGATAGGTACATATTTTTTACTATAATAATACTCAAAACATAAATCTCTTCACCTGCTAACGTAAATCATAATTTGATTTAGCAACTCTTAAATATGAAGGGGGTTGCATTGATTGCTTGTCAAGTTGAGAATAAATATGCGAAGCACGCGGGGAAACTAACGTGAGTCATGGATTTGATTACGATTTAGTGATTATAGGCGCTGGCGTAGGCGGACATGGCGCAGCCCTACACGCTGTCAGCTGCGGTTTGAAAACAGCAATTATCGAAGCTGCTGACATGGGCGGAACCTGTGTCAATCGGGGCTGCATTCCTTCTAAAGCGCTGTTGGCAGCAGCTGGACGTGTGCGGGAATTACGCAATGCCCACCACCTAAAGTCGCTGGGAATTCAAATCGGCAGTGTGGATTTCGATCGGCAAGCGATCGCCAATCATGCCGGCAATCTAGTCTCGAAAATTCAAGGCGACTTAACCAACAGCCTCAAACGACTAGGAGTTGATATCATTCGGGGTTGGGGGAAAATAGCTGGAAAGCAAAAAGTGACCGTGACTGGCGATGGCGGTGAAAAAACCATCACAGCTAAAGATATTATCCTTTCCCCTGGTTCAGTCCCCTTCGTGCCTCCAGGCATTGAAATAGACGGCAAAACCGTTTTTACCAGCGACCAAGGCGTGAAATTGGCATCTCTACCGGAATGGGTGGCGATTATTGGTAGCGGTTACATCGGCTTGGAATTTTCTGACGTTTACTCAGCTTTGGGCTGTGAAATCACCATGATTGAAGCCCTAGATCAGTTAATGCCAGGATTTGACCGCGATATTGCCAAACTCGCCGAACGAGTGCTAATTACTCCCCGCGACATTGAAACCAAGGTGGGGATTTATGCCAAAAAAGTCATTCCCGGTTCTCCGGTGGTAATTGAGTTGGCAGATTTCAAAACCAAAGAAGATTTAGATGTCATCGAAGTGGATGCTTGCCTAGTTGCCACAGGACGTATCCCAGCAACGCAAAACCTCGGTTTAGAGTCTATTGGCGTGGAACTAGATCGGCGGAATTTTATCCCCGTCGATGACCGCATGGCAGTGCTGAGTGCAGGTGAAGTCGTACCGCATTTGTGGGCAATTGGCGATGCCAACGGCAAAATGATGCTGGCACACGCCGCTTCTGCTCAAGGCATCGTCGCGGTGGAAAATATTGTCGGGCGATCGCGTGTGGTAGACTATCGCAGCATCCCCGCAGCCGCATTTACTCACCCAGAAGTTAGCTATGTAGGTATGACAGAAACCGCAGCCAAGGAATTGGGTGCAGCTGAAGGCTTTGAAATCGGTACAAGTAAAAGTTACTTCAAAGGCAATTCCAAAGCCTTAGCAGAAAACGAAGCCGACGGTATCGCAAAGGTTGTGTATCGCAAAGATACAGGTGAAGTCTTAGGCGTTCACATTTTCGGATTGCACGCCTCAGACTTAATTCACGAAGCCTCAGCAGCCATCGCTAACCGTCAATCAGTGAACGCCCTCGCTCATTTAGTTCACGCCCACCCCACACTATCAGAAGTGCTGGACGAAGCCTACAAACGAGCCGTTATTTAGGGAGTAGAGAGCAGGGGGAGCAGGGGGAGATGAGGGAAATAATCAATCCTCAATCCCCAGTCCCCATTGCCCCTAATCCCCAGAGGGGGTCCCGAGTTCCCCAATTCCCAATCCCGATTGCCCCTAATCCCCAGAGGGGGTCCCGAGTTCCCCAATCCCCAGTCCGAGTCCGCATCATGCAAATCCGCCGCCGTTCACCAAGCCCAGCTATTAATGTATCTATATTGCGCTACCAAGTTGCTTTGCCCGATGCAGCCCCAAATAATATCTTGGAAGAAATCGTCTGGCATAAAGAAATCGAAGTTGACCAAATGCGGGAAAAGGTACCTTTGCTGGAATTGCAGAAACAGGCACTCACAGCACCCCCAACTCGTGATTTTGTTGCAGCTCTACAGCAAGGTAAGACAAATCCAGCGTTGATTGCGGAAGTTAAAAAAGCTTCCCCTAGCAAAGGTATTTTACGAGAAGATTTCGACCCAGTAGCGATCGCCTTATCCTACGAGCAAGGTGGTGCAAGTTGTCTTTCTGTATTGACTGATGTCAAGTTCTTTCAAGGTGGCTTTGATAATTTAGCTAAAGTTCGCGCTACCGTAGATTTACCATTACTGTGCAAGGATTTTGTTATATATCCTTACCAAATGTACTTAGCTCGCGTTCAAGGTGCAGATGCTGTTTTGTTGATTGCAGCTATCCTCAGCGACCAAGATTTGCAATACTTTATTAAAATTGCCAATGCCCTCAATATGGCAGTTTTGATTGAAGTCCATAGCTTAGCAGAACTTGACCGTGTACTAGCTTTAGATAGTGTATATTTAGTAGGAATTAATAATCGTAATTTAGAAGATTTCTCTGTTGACTTGCAAACTACTTGTCAACTATTAGCAGCAAGAGCAAAGCAACTACAGGAACGGAAAATACTGGTTGTCAGCGAATCAGGATTACATAATTCAAATGATTTGAGTGTAGTGGAAAAAGCAGGTGCATCCGCAGTTTTGATTGGAGAGTCTTTGGTCAAACAATCAGATCCAGAATTAGCGATCGCCAATCTCTTTTCTAAATCTTCATCTGTATCTACATCAAGCCAATAACCAAATATTTCTTTATTGTGTAACAATTCATTAGCAAGAGACATATTCTCTTGACTACGAAATCCCACATTTTAAATCTCAAATTAACTACATGGAGCAAATTCCTCTACCTTCACCTGTCCACTACGAACTTCTACTCCAACTCTTAGAAAGACAAACTATGTCAGCAGTCAGTCAAAACCCTGATTTGCGCCGTCAGGTAAATCAACTAATTATTACTCTCCGCAAAGCAGCAGTGCAACAAAAACAGCTAGAAGAAATTTGCCAGTTTTCCTCTGTAGGAGTAGACCATCGTTGGTCAATCAATCATCATAACGCTGAGAAAGTTGTTACTTCCGATTGAAACAAAGCAAATTTAAAAGTCAAAAGTCAAAAAATATTTTTTCCATAACTATACACCTGTTAACAGATAACCAATTACTTTTGCCAACTGATACTAGTTGGATAAATTTACCATGATTGTCTGAGGGACTTCTAAATAAACAATATCTCATTGTAATTGTTGATTATTGAACGCCAGTCGCGACTCAACCCTTCTCCTAAGGTCGCCGCCGCGAGAATGGTAAGCCCGCCCCCAAGCTGGCTCCTGTTGACTGTGCACAAAATCAAGCGGGATAATTTATTTGTGGGATTTTAATCCAAAAAATCTGTCTTGAAATCCTAAATTGTTGTGACAACCGACTACTAACAAAATTAAAAGAGCGAGTTGATTCTTTAACTCGCTCTTTTAATTTGTATTTAAATGAGTAGAAATGGTAAGAGACAATTTTCTTATCTATCAGCCTTGATATAAGGCATGGATGTGACATAATTCAATTCTCCTGCACGAGCTACTCATATCTACGCCGTCTCCAGCCAATCGTAAATTCGTTCCAACTGTTCTAAAGTGATCAACCCGTACTGCCAAAGAATCATCGGTAAAGGTCCAGGATCTTGCTCGCGGTGTCGCAGAGCAACCGCTAACGATGCTGCGGAAATTGACAAATCTTCTTGCAAAAAATGAATCAGTCGAGAATATGTTGATGGTGACATTTGTAACTCACCTCCTTGCCTATTTTGTATTGTCATATATCGATTTACCATTACTCAGTAACCCGCAGCTAATATTTCATCTACGACCAAACGATGACCGGATAAACACCTCTACAATTTTGCCTAATATTCCTCAAAAAGAGTGGTTTTATCTAAAAAAACAGGAAATCTCAGCTTTAGCCTTACTTATCTGCTTAGTTCTTAAGCTACAAGTTAGTCAAGTCAAATTGGTTTCACCTTTTTTACTTTAGTGTTTTATTTAATTACACATATAGTAATAAAGATTCCATAGCCTATACTCTCCTATGAGCGACTATTTATACGTACACCAAAAGGAGGATCTTTGTGACTAAACGCTGTGAACTGTGATTTTACATTAGAAACAGGACTGTTTCCTATTTTTGACATGATATTAAATAGTAGCCTCACAATTCAGTCTTTTACATCTACTTGATAGTTTTTTTACAAAAACATCATGAAGTAATATTCTCTCAGTGCCTACAGGAGAAACCATTCCAATATTTATCTCAGCACAGCTACGGTTACTTAAAATTCAATTTTGACGCGATCGCCATTTTGCAAGTTTAATTCCTCAGCTCGTCCAGAACGCAGTTCAATTACCGTATCGATGGGTACATTAGGGCCATAAGTAGGGCAAGGCTCACTGGCACAGGGAGGTGCAGAAGCTTGAATATACTTCACCATCCCATTTTGCAAAAAGACCATATCTAAAGGAACTGGTACATTCTTCATCCAAAACCTGACTGGCTGTGCCGAAGAAAACTTAAATAGCATCCCCCGATTATCTGGTAAAGCTGGTCGATACATCAATCCTTTTGCCTGCTGTTCCGGGGACTGTGCCACTTCTAACTGAATCGTCGTACCGTCAGGAACTATTGCCTTTGCAGAAATCGGTAGCGTTTGACCAGCAGATGTTTCCAATGGAGTGCTTGGGGTTGCAGCAGGAGATTTAGCGTTTGTTTGTATGGAACAGCCCATCAACAAAATCCCCAGCATCAAGGGTACTAAACTTAGCCAACGTATCATACAACTTTTGATTTTGTAATTTAGATTTCGATTTTACAGAATTTGGGCCAGAAAGCCTACGGTTTTTAGTTGTTTTATTTGGGACTGGGGGTAATGGGGATTGAGGATTAGGGAATACAAATTGAGACACCTAGCAGTAACTTTGCTAATAATCTGCCTGTATCAATGCTGTGTGCCTTAATTACGTTAGCGTAGCGGTAGCGAGTCCGCGAGCGTCATTACAAATTAATATTAAGATTCTCTTAATACGTAGCCTACACCTCGAACTGTTTGAATAAGACGCTTTTGACCTTCATCTTCGATTTTTAGGCGTAAGTAGCGAATATAGACTTCAATCACATTCGACTCACCCATAAAGTCGTAGCCCCAAACATTTTCTAGGATTTGTTCGCGGGTTAAAACTTCACGAGGATGTTCCATTAAAAACTTTAATAGTTCAAATTCCTTCATTGTTAAGTCAATAGCTCGGCCGTTGTGTATGGCGCGGCGGGTCGCTATGTCTAATACTAAATCTCCAAAACGTAATTGCTCTGTTGTATCGATATCAGGTTTTAAATAAAGGCGAATCAACTTCAAAAAGTCTTCTGGGCGGTAAGGCTTGAGAATGTAGTCATCAGCACCAGCTTCTAGACAAGCTACGCGATCGTCAACTGTATCTCTTGCCATTAGTACTAGCACTGGCGATCGCATACCAGCGCTTCTAAGATTTTTGCATAACGAGAGTCCTGATTCGCCTGCGAGCATTCGGTCTAAAACGATTAAAGCAGGTTGGCGATCGCGGCAGTATTGTAAACCACTGGTCGCATCGTGAGCTAAAATCGCTTCGTAACCGGCTTCTTGCAAATCAAAAGAAAGCTGATTTGCTAGGCTATCATCGGTTTCAATCACCAAAACACAGGGACTGTGAGCAACTGTCATAACAATATTTAGGATGTTGGATTTTGGAACCAGTTCGCTCTAATTGAGCGAACTGGCGCGATTATACAGACCTTTGAGAAAAAATCTGTACATCAGCTAGAAGTTTAATTGCAGGTTTTTAGGGATGGATAAATCCTGAGTTGAGATGTTGATTAAGATTTTTTAGTAGATTCAGGTATAACCTATCCAATTCTCCAATGCAATTTTAATAACTAATTCCAAATACCAGTCCGACACCAGCAATTCTGGAAGGAAATCAGTTAGTTAGCATGAGGATGGAAGTTAAAGAGGACGCGGAGAATCACTACTAACTTCTATCTCCTGACAACTGACAACTGACCCTTACGGGTGACGCTCTTGCGTCGCTAACGCTGCGAAGATCGGCAGTTGCTTCAAGTCGGGGAACCCGCCCAACGCACTGCCTCACAACTGACAACTGACTAAGGCAATTCTACCGAAGTGGGTTTGGCTATGTGCGGCAGACCCCAACCTAGTTTTTCTCGCAAAATGCGGAAAAATTCTGGCGGTTGCAGACGAATAAACCGGACACTATATTGCGATCGCTCCAAATATACCCGATCCTCTGGAAAAACATAGCACCCTCCGTTCCCATCTACCACCATTACTAACCGAGGGATATTGACTGGGTAAATGCTAACTGGTTCCGTATCTGTAAATACTAACGCCCTGGAAGCTAAAGAATGAGGACAAATGGGTACTAACTGCAACACAGGTACACCAGGAGTCACAACTGGTCCACCAGCACTTAGAGAATAAGCTGTAGAACCAGTTGGTGTAGAAACGATTACACCATCTGCTGCAATATCTACTGGCGCATGTCGCCCCACTGCAATTTCAAAATGGCACATAGATGTCAATGGTTCTCTATGTAATACCATTTCATTCAAGCAGAGGGCTTCCCACAGTACTGACTCTCCCCGCAGTACCTTAACTGTGAGCATCGCTCGTTCTTCAATTTCATACTTACCTGCCATTACCTGTTCCATTGCTTGGGGCAGTTGGTTCAGGTAGGCTTCCGTCAAAAATCCCATGTGTCCGGTATTCACTGTTAGTAGTGGGATGCCGCAAGGTGCGACCTGACGCGACGCTGCTAAAACAGTGCCATCTCCTCCTAGTACTACTGCGAACTCCATTTCTGAGTCAAAGCCAGGGGGCGTTAGACCATCAATAGGAGTGTGGCATACAGGACTTTCTGGGGTAGAGTAGCCCAGTATGCCACCAATACTCGATGTAATAGATACATTCCAACCGACTGCGGTTAGCTTATCTTTTAGCTCGATAGCGACGCGACTCGCTATCGGTTTCACGTCATTGTAGATAATGCCTGCTTTCGGCACACTTAAATATCCAAGATTAGGCGATGCTCTGTCTTATGTAATCCTTACATATTTTGGACAATGTAGTCATTAGTCCAGGGTTAAAAGTCTAAAATCTGTTAACGGTTAACTGTTGACGGTTGATCGCTAACCACTGACTATTGACTATTGCTATTGACTTTTTTAAAAGGAGTCTTTTTAGTTTTCTCCTTTTTGGTTTGATTTTTCTCATAGTCTAGCTCTTTGAGCTTTTTCATAATTCGGCTGAAGTACTCTTGTAGATAGCTTTCGAGAGTGGTGGTTTGTTGTTGGTCTAATCCAAAGACTTTGTATACCTCATCCATTGGGGCATTTAAAGGTTTACCACTTGCCAATACTTCGGTAAACTCTAGTCTGTCTGCTACATTCCACCCCCACTGAAAGAACCGGATAATGCGGCGCACGGAACGCAGTAGGTTGATTGGCATCCGCGTTATTCTAGCTTCTTTGCCAGACAAGCGTTCGCACAGACTAATGATTTCCTCAGCACTCCAAGCGCGAGTACCTACAACAGGGAAAGCTTGTTTTTCCGTCTCTGGCACGCTCAAAGCGCGAATTGCAAACTTCGCAATGTCTTGAGTATCCATATAGGCGATAGGCGAAGAATTACCTGTCACCCAAACTGGTTGTCCTTCTAAAATGGGGATTCCATATTGACCGATTAACCCTTGCATAAAACCAGCCAACCGTAAGATGGTGTAATTTATGCCGGACTCAGCTAAAAAAAGTTCCGTACACCGCTTAATTTCCATCAGCGGTACTTCTGGATACTTGTCAGCATCAAGAATAGAAAAGAAGATAAAACGCTCTATACTTGCAGCCTTCGCTGCTTGGATTAAAGCTACCTGACCATCCCAGTCGACTTGCTTAATGGTTAGTGAATCCGTAGCACGAGATGTTGCAGCGTCGATAACTGCGGTTACACCTTCCAGCGCTCCTGTCAGGCTTTGAGGGTCACATAAATCTCCCCGTACTAATTCTGCACCCCATTCTTTGAGAAAAGCAGCCTTCTTAGCACTCCGGACAAGACAACGTACCTTATACCCCTCATCGATAGCACGACGAGCCACTTGTCTTCCTAAGGTGCCTGTAGCACCGACGATTAATAATGTCATTAGGGCAGTAATAATTTTTTAAGTTTTATGACAAGAATCTTAACAGAATTGTCTCTGTTAACAAAAGTTTACATCTTTTTTAAGAAACTCAATTAATACAGAGATACTAGCGGAAAAAGCGTAGTCCGTTTTCCGGACACGCTATTTTTCCAGAGAGGAAAGCCTCTCATCTATTGAAACCACCTTGCCAGAGGGATTATTCCTCTGCACCCTGAATTTTCAGCAATAAAGCGCCTAAAGCCCAACCCACGAAGATTAAACCGAAAGACAACAAAGCTGCATTTAAAATTTCGCCGCCCATTGGTGTGTTTCTCCTTTGCGAATGATTATTTGCAATTTTTCTAAAGGTTGCCCTTTAGATTTTCTGTTTTTTGGACTTTACTAGACTAGACTTGATTGCTCAAATCTAATTTTTGATAGTCCTACGATCCAGGTATTTGAGTTTTACGTCCACCAAATGCCTTAGGCAGATTCAGGTAAACTAGGTCTACCAGAAGCTTTTCAGCAAATAGCTACTGTTGAATTAGACCTGTGTAAATAATTCTAAACCAGTTTTACGGTCAATCTTTAGTTTTGAGGGACTAGGGATTGGGGAACTCGGGGCCCCCTCTGGGGATTAGGGGCAATGGGGACTGGGGACACAAAAAGATCGGGGATATTTTATATATGTATCAAATAAATCAAAATAAACTAGTAAATTTACAAGATAACCATAAACCAAGGTTGGCGCTGACGCTGGGAGATCCGTCAGGAATTGGGCCGGAGGTGATTTTGAAAGCTTTGGCAAACCCAGAAGTTACTCAAAACTGTGACGTGACAGTGGTAGGTAATCGAGATTTGTTGTTACGCACTTATAACCAACTGAGTTTAAATGGAAATTTAACACCTTTGGTAAATCCCGATCGCTTGACAGTCATTGATGTACCGCTGGATAGAAAGATTGAGGGTGAGATTGTCATCGGAACAGGTAATACAGTTAGTGGTGCAGCTAGTTTTGCTTACATGGAATATGCGATCGCCCAGACACTTGCTGGTAAATTTGATGGTATTGTCACAGGTCCGATCGCTAAATCTGCTTGGAAAGTCGCAGGGTACAATTATCCAGGGCAAACAGAACTTTTGGCAGAAAAGTCTGGAGTTGATCGCTTTGGGATGTTATTTGTAGCGCGATCGCCTTATACTGGTTGGACGCTCCGCACTTTGCTTGCTACCACACATATACCCTTGCGTCAAGTAGCCGATACGTTGACACCGCAGTTGCTGACAAAGAAATTAGATTTGCTGGTGGAGTGTTTAGAAAAAGATTTCGGGATAATTAAAGGGAGAATTGCGATCGCAGGTTTAAATCCCCACAGTGGCGAACAAGGACAACTGGGAACTGAAGAACAAGATTGGTTAATTCCGTGGTTAGAAAAAGAACGACAAAACCGCCCGAATTTCCAACTAGATGGGCCAATTCCGCCAGATACGATGTGGGTTAAACCGGGTCAAGCTTGGTATGGTAATTCTCAGATTCAAAGTCCAGCCGATGGGTATCTGGCACTTTATCACGATCAAGGGTTAATTCCCGTGAAGTTGATGGCATTTGATAGAGCCGTTAATACTTCCATTGGTCTGCCTTTTGTGAGAACTTCACCCGACCACGGGACAGCATTTGATATTGCGGGTAAGGGAATTGCTGATGCTACGAGTATGCAAGCGGCGATACATTTAGCTGCTGAGTTAGTTAGTCAAAGATTGGCTACGAAGTAATTAGGACTTTTTTATTGTTTTAATTTGCTTTGAGGAATTAAGCCATGACTCAAGCCTTGCGCAAACTAGTTACATTCGATGAATTTGTTGCTAAATATCCAGATAACACAGGGAAACGTTATGAACTACATGATGGAGTAGTAGTCGAAATGCCTCAACCAACAGGCGACCACGAAGAAGTAGTTGGATTTTTAGCCTTTGAACTGACTAGAGAGTGTATTCGTTTAAATCTTCCCTATTTTATACCCAAGACAGCACTAGTCAAACCACCTGAAAGTGAATCTGCTTATTCGCCAGATATACTGTTGTTGAATCGC
This sequence comes from Dendronalium sp. ChiSLP03b, assembly GCF_034531165.2. Lineage (NCBI taxonomy): Bacteria > Bacillati > Cyanobacteriota > Cyanophyceae > Nostocales > Nostocaceae > Dendronalium > Dendronalium sp. ChiSLP03b. The sequence goes on from NZ_JAVRBR020000123.1 coordinate 80,578, forward strand.
CCTAATTTAGTAAATGAATCTCTATGGAAAAAAGAATCTACTGTTAGTCAAGCAGCATCTACTCCTTTAGTGGTTGAGGTTGTCAGTACCAACTGGCGTGATGATTATCATAAAAAATATGCTGACTATGAAGAAATGGGAATTCCTGAATACTGGATTGTAGATTATGCTGCTTTAGGTGGTAGAGAGTTTCTTGGTAAGCCCAAACAACCTACAATCTTAGTTTGCTGTTTAGACGAAGGTGAGTATCAAATTAATAAATTTCGAGGAGATGACCGTATCCAGTCCTTAATATTTCTAGAGTTAAATTTGACCGTACAACAGATTTTTGAGGCTGGAGGGGCAATTACGAGTTAACAAACATGGAAGTACAACCACGGGAGATTAGGACTTACCTCACAGTAGATGGAAAAAATCTTTTTGATGAGTGGCTTAATTCTCTAAACGATAGAAAAATAAAAGCTAAAATTAGAGCCAGACTTGACCGAGTTGAAGACGGGAACTTAGGAGACTATAAGTCTGTTGGAGACGGTATTTTTGAACTGAGAATTGACTATAGTCCAGGCTACCGGATCTACTTTGCTCAAGAAGGAAAGACAGTTATTCTGCTTTTATGTGGTGGCGATAAAAGTACCCAAGAACAAGATATCAGTAAAACTCAAGAATATTGGCAAGACTATAGGAGTAGAAACGATGCCTAAAAGTACAAGTTATCACGAAATACTAATTGAAGATTTAAAAGAGCCATTAGAAGCAGCATCATATATTGAAGTTGTTCTAGAAGAAGGCGATCCTATAATGTTAAGCAAAGCGCTTAGAAATCTTATAGAAGCGCAAGGCGGAATTGATAGATTTTCTTCTCAAGTTCAGCAATACTACCAAAAATTCGACCAGATGCTATTAGAAAAAGGGAAAATTGAATTTGATTATCTGAGTACCTTATTAGATGCATTGGGGTTACAGCTTGCAGTCAAAATTAAATAAGCTTGAGAATGTTTCTAGCTGAAGGTAGTCTCAAGCGATCGCTTCCATAAATTATCCATTTATTTTAATTTATGTAATTTTAACAATTATCATTAAAGCTATTTTTTTACACATTTGATAAGAGGTTGTTTTTACTTAGCCAAGTAAGTTTTAGAAAAAATAAAAAAGCAGTTAAAAACTGCTTTACTTAAAATTGACGACTTTTTTGTAAGCCAAATCTACTGTTAGCTAACCAAAGCTAGCTTGTCAGTATAATCTTCAGCTTCAGGAAAAGGCTCTGAATTACAATCCAACTTTGATTGAATATCTTGTATGATACCTTCCCAATCTGCGTTGGGATTCCACTCACGGCTAATCCTAGTTTTGGTTGCTGGATCGTAAAGCCGACAGAACACGACGTTTTCTTTTCCAGGTGTTGCAGCAAGAATTAGAGGCTTAGAAAAGTCTTGCACTTGTGATGCAGCTAGCAAAAATGTTTTAGCAAAGTTTGTTTCAATACCAGTTTGTACAATATAAAGTTCATCAGCACTGACAAAAATATTTAACTTCTTGTTGTCTCGACCTCTGAATTCTCTTGCTATCAATCGCAATTCAGTCACATATCCAGTTAAACCTCTGTGCTGAACAGGAGTCCTCGTGTCTTGCTGGCGATCGTAGCGATACCAAACATATTTTTCTCCATTAAGTTCTCCCTGATTAACATACAAATAAACAGGTTCAGGAGGATTACATAAGCCTAATTCAATTTCATAAACCATTAAATATTCTCCAAATCGTCTTAAGATTGATTCTTAGTTAATTGTTGTTGATTGAATGTCACTTGTTTCTGCTATGAATATCCAAAACTAACACTAGGTAATAAATTTTGACATCGGTAGAAATATTGGCATTAATAGTCTTCTAATTAAAGGAGACGATCGCAACTACCTTGATAGCTACGTACCGATGCAGAAGAGATATGAACTATTCCCGAACCTATACCCCACAAAAAACAATAAAGTGCCCGAAAAGTATACTGGTTAATCGCTTCAGGTCTTGAGTACATTGTTAATATCTATTAATGGGCTGTTTATTAAGGATGAGATACTAATCTATGCAGTATTTATGTAATCTCAAACTAATAGCCCAAAGCCCTCACAACAATTATTTAACTAAATATTAAACTTGAGACACCAATGTAGAAGATATAATGCATTGACTTCCTGGCTCTGGCTATTTCTAATTCTTCTCTTCACGGGTTCTCTTCATGCAGTTTAGAAGACCAAGCAATCAATAGAAAGTGAGACAGGGAGACAAATAATGAACAAAACATTTGCAACCATTGACGGGAATGAAGCTGTCGCCCGTGTCGCTTACAAATTGAATGAAGTAATCGCCATTTATCCCATCACTCCCTCTTCAGCAATGGGTGAATGGGCAGATGCTTGGTCAGCAGAAAATCGTCCCAATCTTTGGGGCACAATTCCTAGCGTTGTCCAGATGCAGAGCGAAGGTGGAGCTGCTGGGGCTGTGCATGGGGCATTACAAACAGGTTCCCTGAGTACCACTTTCACGGCATCTCAGGGGCTATTGTTGATGATACCTAATCTTTACAAAATTGCTGGTGAACTAACTAGCGCTGTGGTTCATGTTGCCGCACGATCGCTAGCTACTCACGCTCTGTCAATTTTCGGCGACCATAGTGATGTAATGGCAGCTCGTGCTACTGGCTTTGCCCTGCTGTGTTCAGCTTCGGTGCAGGAAAGCCAAGATTTTGCCCTCATTGCTCATGCAGCCACCTTAGAAGCGCGAGTATCATTTATGCACTTCTTTGATGGCTTCCGTACGTCTCATGAAGTGCAAAAAGTCAAGCTGTTGTCAGATGAAGAATTGCGATCGCTCATTCCCGACCATCTCATAATAGAACACCGCAGCCGCGCCCTGACCCCAGACCGCCCAGTATTACGCGGTACTGCTCAAAACCCCGATGTTTACTTCCAAGCCCGTGAAGGCGCTAACCCTTACTACAACGCTTGTCCCGAAATTGTCCAGCGACTCATGGATCGATTTGGCGAACTCACAGGAAGGCATTACCAAATTTATGAATACCACGGTGCTAGCGATGCCGATCGCATCATCGTTCTCATGGGTTCCGGTTGTGAAACGGTACATGAAACGGTAGATTACCTCAACGCCTGTGGGGAAAAGGTGGGAGTTGTGAAAGTGCGACTTTACCGCCCCTTTGATGTGCAAAGATTTGTAGCAGTATTACCAAACAGTGTAAAAGCGATCGCAGTTCTTGACCGCACCAAAGAACCAGGTAGCATCGGGGAACCGTTGTATTTGGATGTGGTAGCAGCGATACATGAGGGATGGGGAGAGGACGCGGGGAATGAAGAGGACACGGAGACAAGGGGACGCGGTGACGCGGGGAATGTTTTTGATAGATTCTCCGCGTCTCCCAGTCTCCGCCTCTTTGCGTCTCCTAAAATCGTTGGTGGTCGCTACGGTCTTTCTTCTAAAGAATTTACGCCAGCGATGGTGAAGGGCATTTTTGATAATCTTGCCCAAGCACAACCGAAAAATCACTTTACTATTGGTATTCATGACGATGTTAGTCACACATCTTTGAATTTTGATGCTAACTTCTCTACCGAACCCGATAATGTCGTCCGCGCAATGTTCTACGGGTTAGGTTCTGATGGTACTGTTGGGGCGAATAAAAACTCAATCAAAATTATTGGTGAAGAAACCGACAACTACGCCCAAGCTTACTTTGTCTACGATTCTAAAAAATCTGGCTCAATTACTGTTTCTCACTTACGCTTCGGGCCGCAACCAATTCGTTCGACTTACTTAATAGACCAAGCTAACTTTATTGGTTGCCATCACTGGGGATTTTTAGAAAAAATTGATGTTCTCAAAGCTGCGATTCCTGGGGGAACTTTATTACTTAATAGTCCCTATGATGCGGATAGTGTCTGGGAATATTTACCTTTGAATGTGCAGCAGCAAATCATTGATAAACATCTGAAGTTTTACGTTATCAATGCTAGCCAAGTTGCCCGCGACAGTGGCATGGGCGGACGCATTAACACGATTATGCAGGTGTGCTTCTTTGCCTTAGCAGGGGTCTTGCCACAAGAAGAAGCGATGCCTGCGGCGAGCTACGCTAACGCCAAAATTAAACAAGCGATTGAAAAGACTTACGGTAAGAAAGGGGCAGAAGTTGTCCGCATGAATTTGCAAGCTGTAGACAATACCCTAGACAATTTACATAAGGTAGATGTCCCAAGTCGAACCAGCAGCACTATCCAAAAGCAAGCTCCTATTTCCATCGATGCACCGGAATTTGTCCGAGATGTTTTAGGACGAATCATGGTGTGGGAAGGTGATGATTTGCCTGTTAGTGCATTACCAGTTGATGGTACTTTTCCTACAGGTACAGCTAAGTGGGAAAAACGCAACGTCGCTCAAGAGATACCCGTGTGGGAGCCGGATGTCTGCGTGCAGTGTGGTAAGTGCGTAATGATTTGTCCTCACAGTGCCATCCGCGCCAAAGCTTATCAACCGAATGAATTAGTTAATGCACCGCCTACGTTCAAATCAATTGATGCCAAAGATAAAGACTTTGCCAATCAAAAATTTACTATTCAAGTTGCCCCAGAAGACTGTACGGGATGCACCATCTGTGTAAATATTTGTCCTGCCAAAGATAAATCTGAGCCATCGCAGAAAGCGATTAACATGGCACAGCAGTTACCTTTGCGCGAACAAGAACGGAAAAACTGGGATTTCTTCTTGAGTTTGCCTAATCCCGACCGACGGCAGTTGAAATTAAACCAAATTCGCCAACAACAATTGCAAGAACCTTTGTTTGAATTCTCCGGTGCTTGTGCTGGTTGTGGTGAGACACCTTATTTAAAATTATTGACACAATTGTTTGGCGATCGCTCTGTAATTGCCAACGCCACAGGTTGTTCTTCAATCTATGGCGGTAATCTCCCCACCACTCCTTGGACGACAAACACCGAAGGACGCGGCCCGGCGTGGTCGAATAGTTTATTTGAAGATAACGCCGAATTTGGTTTTGGTTTCCGTCTGTCGCTAGACAAACAAACAGAATTTGCTACAGAATTACTACAACAATTGAGTGGAGAAATAGATGAAAACTTAGTCCACTCGATACTCAACGCCGAACAAAAATCCGAGGCTGATATTTGGGAACAACGAGAAAAAGTAGCGCTCTTGCAAGAAAAGTTAGAGCAAATCTCGACTGCGGAATTAGAACTCAGTCTAAAATCCAAAATCCAAAATCTCAAATCGCTGAGTGATTACCTGGTAAGAAAAAGCGTTTGGATTATTGGCGGTGACGGCTGGGCGTATGACATTGACTTTGGCGGTATCGACCACGTGCTAGCCAGCGGTCGCAATGTCAACATCTTAGTTATGGATACCGAAGTGTATTCTAACACAGGCGGTCAATCTTCCAAAGCTACACCACGGGCAGCAGTAGCGAAATTTGCCGCCAGCGGTAAGCCTGCGCCTAAAAAAGATTTAGGTTTGATTGCCATGACCTACGGTAATGTCTACGTAGCGAGTGTAGCTCTGGGTGCAAGGGACGAGCATACTTTAAAAGCATTTCTAGAAGCAGAAGCTTATGATGGCCCATCACTGATTATTGCTTACAGCCATTGCATAGCCCACGGCATTAATATGACTACAGGGATGAATCACCAAAAATCATTGGTAGAATCAGGTCGTTGGCTGCTATATCGTCACAATCCAGAGTTGGAGAAACAGGGTAAGAACCCTTTACAATTGGATATGCGATCGCCTACACAATCAGTAGAGCAATCAATGTACCAAGAAAATCGCTTCAAGATGCTTACCAAAAGCAAACCCGACCTTGCCAAACAGTTGCTAAGACAGGCGCAAGCAGAAGCAGATGCGCGTTGGCGGATGTATCAATATCTAGCAGAGCGTAAAATACCCGAAGGCAACTCTAACAAATAAAGATGCATTAACAATGTGAGTCGATACAATGGCATTGCAGGTCGATAGATTGACAATGCAAGCCAATACAATGCCATTGCAGGTCGATACATTAACAATGCAAGCCAATACAATACTATTGCAGGTCGATGCATTAACATTGTATTACGCAGCTTCTCAAATTACTTGCAATTTATGAAGCTCTGACCCATCTAGTACAGTGGTATCAAATACCTTGTTTCCTGAATCCTTACATAGCTGTAGAAATTTTGCATGAGTTTGAGGGTATCGTCCTACCAAACAGCCTGCACTCCACTTTCCAATCGATTCAGGTGCTTGAAAGGTGGTATGCTGATTGATTGCAAAATCTTCGCCCACATCTATCGGATCGTTTGTACGAAATCCATCTTCATTGCGATCGCGGTAAACCTTAATTTTTCCACATTGTACCAAAGCGTCTTGCTCGTGATGCTTGCCAAATGTCCAGGCCTCTAAGTGTTGTCCAAATGCGATTCGTGCTGCACCATTAACATTGAGACGGTTTTTTGTATACCATAATCCCGGCTCTGTAGTTGCTTGGGCACATAACAAAATCTCGCCATCATCTCGAATTACAGAGCGAACGTCGTTCCAATAATCAATCTGGTCATCATTAAGTGCAAACGTATCTGGGTCAACGCCCTCTATGTAGACAATGTTGTAAGCACGAATTCGATATTTTTGTGATTGCAAATACTCAATTATTTTCTTTCCTGTATCTTTGCTCATATGATTCATCCTCAAAGGTACTAAGATTTATTCAAAGCGATAGCAATGATTTCGTAAGACAGCTATTTGCAAGCTACAAAAAGTAGTTTTAATTTTGCAATACTGTTGCAAAATCAAGGCAGTCTGAAGCTGTCATAATCATGTCCGGTTAAAGACTTATCTATTAAAACCGACACAAATACGCAAGCAGGCGTCCTTTTCAAAATCTCTATAACTTTGGATGGATGTATTTAAATATATAGCAGATGCTATAGTCCAATACCTGGGATAAAATTAACAATATATTTACCTTATGCCTGCAATCGAACAGCCAAGGGTTGCACAGTTGGTTCGCGAGACTCGACAGCACCTTAACCTCTCACAGGTGAAACTGGCAACGATGCTAGGGGTTTCGTTTCACAGCATAAATCGCTGGGAAAACGGACGGACGCAACCTTCGCCATTAGCTATGAAACAGATTGAAGAGCTACTACACCAGATGGGAGAAGTCGGTGAGGAGCTGTTAGCCAAATACTTTTAAGCATAAGGAACAGAAGCTGTGAGTGCTGAAGTTTGGGCAACTATTCCCGAAGACATTGAACAAGTCTTGGCTAGGATCGGCGACGGTTTTGTCATGTTAGATCGTGAATGGCGCTACGTCTATGTCAATGACAAGCTAGCTGAACTCGCCCAGATAAATAAACAAGACTTTTTAGGTCAAAGTATTTGGGAGTTGTTTCCTGAGACAGTCAATAGCCAACTTGATGTTGAGTTACATCGGGCTGTTGCTGAGCGAGTAACAGTGCAGTTTGAGTATTTAGATGCAAAACGGCATCTTTGGTTAGAAAAGCGTATATATCCCTCACAAAATGGCGTATCAATATTAACTAAAGATATTACACAGTACAAACGCACCCAACAACTTCTAGCTGCCCAGTATGCAGTCACTCGCATTCTTGCAGAAGCTACTACATTTGCTAATGCCGCCTCTAGCATTCTGCAAGCTTTATGTGAAAGTTTAGGATGGCAAATTGGTAGAATCTGGAGTGTAGACCATCAAGCTAATGTCCTGCGTTGCATTAGCAGTTGGCGTTCATCCTCCTTGAAGATAGGGGATTCTCCAGCATTTAATCAACGCACAACCTTTGCCTTTAGTGAAGGGCTACCTGGTGAAGTTTGGGCAACTGGTGAACCTGTTTGGCTCAATGAACTTACCACCATCGGATTTCCGATTCAGGTGGGCAAAAAAATTTCAGGTGTCATCGAATTTTTCAGTAACGAAATTCCAGAGCCTGACTCTGACTTACTCCAGGTGATGAGTGCGATCGCAACTCAAATTGGTCAATTCATAGATCAAAAGCAAACAGAGTCATTACTCCGAAAAAGTGAAGCGCGCTACCGTTCGCTGGCAGAGGCAACCGCCTCTATCGTCTGGACAGCAGCACCTTATGGCAACATAGTTGAAGAAATTCCGACTTGGCAGGCATTCACTGGGCAAAGTCTCGAACAATACAAAGCATGGGGTTGGCTTGATGCCCTGCACCCAGAAGACCGTGAATCCATGCTTACAGTTTGGAAACAAGGGTTTTATAGCCGTAGCAATGTATGTGGGGAGTATCGGTTGCGACGGCATGACGGCGAATATCGCTACATAGCTGCACGCGGCGTACCCATACTCGACGAAACAGGCCAACTTTGCGAATGGGTAGGCATGTGCGTAGATATTAGCGAACAGCAAACTGCGCTGCGCGATCGCGAACAATTGCTAGAGCGCGAGCAAGCAGCCCGTATTGAGGCTGAGGTGGCAAAAGAACAAATTACTAATATTTTAGAAAGTATCACTGATGGCTTTCTGGCTTTTGACCGTGAGTGGCGTTTCACTTACCTCAATCACCAAGGAAGCAGAACTTTAGGGCGTTCTTGCGAAGAATTATTGGGCAAGAATTTATGGGAAGAGTTTCCAGAACTAGCCGAAACTAGCTTTGGTCAACTTTATCAAAGATCCGTTGCCCAAGGAGTACCGCTAGAACTAGAAGATTACTACCCACCATTTGAGGCATGGTTTGCCGTTCGCGCCTATCCTTCTGCAACAGGACTAGCACTTTATTTCCGCAATATTAATCAGCGTAAGCAAGCAGAGGCAGCACTGCAAGAAAGCGAAGCAGGTTTTCGACTACTGGCAGAAAATTCCACTGATATTATTTCACGCCATACAGTAGAGGGAACTTTGCTATATATCTCACCAGCCTGCTACACCTTACTAGGGTATCAACCTGAAGAACTAATAGGTCATCCCAGCGCCGAGTTGGTTCATCCAGACGATCTAGCTGAAATTGCGAAGAACTATCCAGTTAATGCTGATTTACCAAACATCTATACCATCACTCATCGGGCTAGACACAAAGACGGACATTATATCTGGCTAGAATCAACTGTCCGAGCTATCCGCGACCTGCATAGAGAAATTATAGAGATGCAGGCATCTGCTAGGGATATTTCCGAACGCAAGCGAGAGGAGGACAGGCAGCGTTTTTTAGCTCAGGCTAGTAGTATTTTGGCTTCATCACTCGACTCCCAAACCACTTTAGCCAGTTTGGCGCGTTTGGTAGTGCCTGAAATCGCTGATTGGTGCATAGTTGATATTATTAATGACGATCAATCAGTTCGTCGGGTAGCAGCAGCTCATACCGAGCCGTCGAAACAAAAATTGGTAGAACAATTAAAAAATTATCCGCCAGATTTAACGCAGCCTGGAGGCATTGCGGAGGTATTACGGTTAAGAAAGTCACAAATAACCCATGACATATCTGACCAACAGATGCAAGCAGCAACCTGTAATGCCGAGCATCTAGAACTCTTGCAACAGCTAACTCCTAAATCTGGGATGTGTATATTGCTGACTATCCGCGAACAGATATTGGGCGCTATGACTTTAGTATCTTCTTCGGGTCGTCACTACGATACTAATGACCTGGTGTTAGCTGAAGAATTGGCTCGCCGTGCTGCCATAGCCGTTGATAATGCCCAACTTTACACAGAAGCACAGCGATCGCAACAAGCTGCTCTTTTTGCTGCGGCTCGCACTACCCGCCTACAAGCTGTGACTGCGGCGCTTTCGCAATCTCTAACATCAGCACAGGTAGCAGAGGTAATTGTTGAGCAAGGCATGGCGGCTTTGGGAGCCAGTTCTGCTTTAGTGGCACTAGTAACTGAAAGTGGCACAGAATTGGACATTGTTCGTGCTGTTGGTTATCAACCAGAACTAGTAGATTTATGGCGGCGATTTTCGATTAATGCACCCGTACCCTTAGCAGAAGCAGTCAGAACCGGAGAGCCTGTTTGGCAAGAGCCAACAAAAACAAGGGCAACTCGTTACTCACATCTGGCTGAAACCTATGCTCGGTATGACTATGGCAGTTGGATTTCGATTCCATTGATGCTCGAAGGACGAGCTGTGGGTGGCATGTCTTTAGCTTTCGCTGAGATGCAAGAGTTTAGCCAGCATGACCATGGCTTTGTGCTATCACTAGCACAGCAATGCGCCCAAGCCATGGAACGTGCCCGCCTGTATGAAGCAGCACAGACGGCACGAGAAGCCGCCGAAACAGCCAACCGCATTAAAGATGAATTTTTAGCAGTCCTCTCTCATGAATTGCGATCGCCACTCAATCCAATTCTCGGATGGGCGAAGCTACTCCAAACCAAAAAACTGGATGAAAAGACAATTCTGCAAGCGCTAAAGACCATTGAGCGCAATGCCAAGTTACAAGCTCAACTAATAGAAGACTTACTGGATATCTCCCGGATTCTCCAAGGCAAACTCAGCTTGAATATATATCCAGTCGATTTGTCTTTAGTGATTTCGGCTGCAATGGAAACCGTGCGTTTGTCGGCAGAAGCTAAGTCCATTCAAATACATACAACTCTCGACCCAAATTCAGCAAAAGTTTTAGGTGACTCTAACCGCTTACAGCAAATCATCTGGAACCTGCTTTCAAATGCAGTCAAGTTTACACCAGAGGGGGGACGAGTAGACATCCGACTGGAGGCAGGGAGAAAAGAGGACACGGGGACGCGGGGACAAAAAGACGCAAAGAATTTATCACAAACACTCTCCGCGTCACCGAGTCTCCCCATCCCCGCGTCTTCTACTTTGAACTACGCTCAGATTACCGTTACCGACACAGGTAAAGGCATTGACCCCAATTTCCTACCCTATGTGTTTGACTACTTTCGTCAAGAGAACAGTACCAGCACCAGAAAGTTTGGTGGGTTGGGGTTAGGGTTGGCGATTGTCCGTCACTTAGTCGAACTGCATGGCGGCACAGTCAAAGCAGAAAGCCAGGGCGAAAATCAAGGGGCAACTTTTACCGTGAGGCTGCCGCTGCTTAAAGATTCATCAGAGATGAAACAGGATAATACAGATTCCGAACCATCTTCAAATTTAAATGGTGTCAACATTTTAATAGTCGATGATGATGCTGATACGCGAGAATTTATCGCCTTCTTGCTAGAGCAGTATGGGGCGAACGTCACAGCAGTATCATCAGCCGCGGAGACATTAGCCGCTCTGGGCCAGTCTTTGCCAGATGTGCTGTTAAGCGATATTGGGATGCCAGAAGTCGATGGATGTATGTTGATACGACAGGTGAGAACTCTACCACCAGAACAGGGAGGGCAGATTCGGGCGATCGCTCTTACTGCCTATGCTGGAGAAATGAACGAAAAACAAGTACTAACAGCAGGATTTCAAAAGCATATTGCCAAGCCAGTGGAACCAGCCGACTTAGTGGAAGCGATCGCTAACTTACTTCAATCTAATACCAGACAAAACTAAAGTAGATAAAAGGGCGTTGCATAGTTGCGGGATGATTTAGCAACTTCTAAAATTCTCCCCCTGCTTCCCCTACATCCCCTGCCTCCCCTGCTTACCCCAATTCATCCCACTGTTATGCAACGCCGATAAAAGTAAGGAGCTAAACCCCACACTCATTTATCGCTTGCGAGCCACAATACCATACATTAACGGCAGATTCGGTACATCCTCTGGTGGAAACCATTGCCGTCCGGGGGCTTCGCGCATTTGCTCAAATAGCTTACAACCATTGGAATAGGGGTATTCCTGCAATACTTCCACAGTCAGCCCAGCTTGCAACAACGCTGTGACTATCTCGCCAATACCCCACTGAAATTCGTGAGAACGGTAGGAATTGCGAAAATTCTCAATCCCAGTTTCATACTCTGATAGAGCCAATCCCTGGTTAGAAATAGCTACATAATCACTTATACCATCTTCCCAAGTCAGGGGTTTCCCGTCACTAAAATAAGGGAACTTGTGACTCCAATCCCAATCAAATAGCATCGCAACAGGATGGAATTCTACAACAACCAAGCGTCCACCTGATTTGAGAATTGCAGCAATTCCTTTAGCCCAGACACTCAAATTAGATATCCAACAAATTGCCCCATAGGAAGAAAATACAATATCGAACAGTTCGTTTTTGTTAGCTGTTTCCTCCAGCCAATTAAACAAATCTGCGCGATAAAAATTAGCTGAAATTTCAGATTCCTCTGAGAGTTTTTGGGCAAAGGCTATAGCTTCATCACTAATATCTACACCAGTCACAACTGCCCCAAGTCTTGCCAAACTTAGAGTATCCTGACCAGCGTTGCACTGGAGATGAACCACTGATAACCCAGTAATATTTCCTAAGAGTTCTTTTTCTTCCGGAAAAAGTGTATTGCCCCCTTCTCGAAAAAACTTCGCTTGGTTTCCCTTATGGCTATTGTGCGCCTTAGTTGCCTCATTCCAAGACAACCGATTCTCTTCGTGAAGTTGTTTTCTCAAAGGGGCATCAGTCATAATCTTGTACTCACTCAGTAGTAGGTTGAGTAGAGATAAAGAAAAAGCCCAACCTATTCTTATGAATAATTACTTTTTGGCTATTACCCAAACTGCATGAATAATCCCAGGAATATAACCAAAAAGTGTCAAGACTATATTAATCCAAAAGTCCATACCAAAACCTACTTGCAAAAACACCCCTAGAGGCGGTAGGAAAATAGCACAAAGAATCCGAACTAAATCCATTTAACCCTCCTGTTAATCTCAAAATGAGCAGCCGTATAGTTTAGTTATGCGCCACTGCTCTTGCTTATTTGTACATCTCAACGATAACATTGCCGTTCTGGCTAAACAGCACTGTAGAGATGTGGTTAACCGCATTTAATTAGCCACCACTGATTTTGGCTTTGTAACCTAGCTTGGTCAAAATTTCGAGAATTTTCTGTTTGTGGTCACCTTGAATTTCAATCTCATTATCTTTGACTGTGCCACCAGTACCACACTGAGTTTTCAATTGTTTCACTAAATCTGCCAAGGTTTCTGGTTTAGCTTGAAAACCGCTAATCACCGTCACCGTTTTGCCTTTGCGTCCGGTGCGGGTAGCTTGGACTCTGAGATTTTGCTGCTGCGGGGGTAGTTCGGGAATTGGTCTTTCTATAGCGGCAGAGTTGTCGTTACCAAATTCGCGGTAGACAAAGTTTTTGTCAGAAGACTTGGGTTTGGAAGAAGACATATTGAATACTCAGGAAAAATCAGAGACAGTAGTGACTTCTATATAAATATTGTGCCTGGAAATTTAGTAGACTGCTGCAAAGAAGGCAGGAGTCAGTTGTCAGTAGTTCTGAGTGCTGAGTGCTGAGTGCTGAGTTAGGAGTTAAGAGTTATTCTCTTTATCTCCCCCTGCCTCTCCTGCTCCCCCTGCTCCCTCATCTGCCTCTGCTCTCTGCTCCCAATTTTCATATAATAATTAAGTAATTCCCGTCATCGAAATCAGCCGTGACTACCACTCCCCTCTCTCCAAATTCCCCATCAACTGCTCAAGTTCCCGATACACAAGGACGCTTTGGACGCTTTGGCGGGAAGTACGTACCGGAAACGCTGATGCCTGCTCTTGCTGAACTAGAAACAGCTTATCAGCAATACCGCAATGACTCTGATTTTCAAGCAGAACTACAACAACTGCTGCGAGACTATGTAGGACGCGCTACACCGTTGTATTTTTCTGAACGCTTGACTGCTCATTATGCCAAACCAGATAGCACAGGGCCGCAAATATACTTAAAGCGCGAGGATTTAAATCACACTGGCGCTCACAAAATTAATAATGCCCTTGGTCAAGTATTGTTAGCCAAGCGCATGGGCAAACAGCGAATTATTGCGGAAACAGGTGCTGGACAACATGGAGTGGCAACGGCAACAGTTTGCGCTCGTTTTGGGCTGGAATGCGTAATTTACATGGGCGTTCACGATATGGAACGCCAAGCCTTGAATGTGTTTAGAATGCGGCTGATGGGTGCAGAAGTACGTCCGGTGGCGGCGGGAACGGGAACTCTTAAGGATGCAACTTCTGAGGCAATTCGGGATTGGGTGACGAATGTGGAAACCACTCACTATATCCTGGGTTCGGTAGCAGGCCCACATCCTTATCCGATGATGGTGCGCGATTTCCATGCAGTCATTGGGCAAGAAACTCGCGCTCAAGCAATTGAAAAGTGGGGCGGATTACCTGATATTCTCATGGCATGTGTGGGTGGTGGTTCCAACGCTATGGGATTATTCTACGAGTTTGTTAACGATCGATCTGTGCGGTTAATTGGAATTGAAGCAGCCGGAGAAGGTGTCAATACAACAAAACACGCCGCAACCTTGACAAAAGGACAAGTTGGTGTATTACACGGGGCTATGAGCTATCTCTTACAAGATGAGGATGGACAAATAATTGAGGCACACTCAATTAGTGCAGGGCTAGATTATCCCGGTGTGGGGCCAGAACATAGCTATATGAAGGATATTGGACGCGCTGAATATTATAGTGTTACCGATGAAGAAGCGTTGGCGGCCTTCCAACGACTGTCCCGCTTGGAGGGAATTATACCAGCATTGGAAACAGCCCATGCGATCGCCTACCTGGAAACTCTATGCCCTCAACTGAATGGTAGTCCTCGAATTATCATTAACTGCTCTGGACGTGGTGATAAAGATGTGCAGACAGTAGCTAAGTTTTTAGCTCCTGCCTAACGCTTTAAAAACTTTGTAGAAGGATAATAGCAAAATTCCTATCCTCACTGAAGCTCTAACAGTAAGCAGGGATAGGAATTTACGAATTGCGAATTACTATTACTACTGATGTTTTTGCCAAAACAGTTCTCTACCTCTAAAAGAAATTTTTTCATTCAATTCAAAACCAGATGCAATTAGCTTAGACTTGACGAACTTTGCTTTTTCAGAGCCAATAATTCGTTTATGCAATTCCATCGCAATTTTTTGGATATTGTGAAGATTTGCATAGGTAAAAAATTCGTATTCTCCTCCTTCGATATCAAGAATTAGAAAAGAAGGATTAACTTTTTTTACTTCCTCATTAAATGACTTGACAGGTACATTAATAGGCTTAAGTCCGGTTTGATGTTGAATAACAGAGGACTCCCAAAAACCTTTGGCGATATAAAACGTTTGTTCCCCAGCAGTTTCGCCTAACATACACATTTCCAGATTTGGGGAAACATTATTTAAAGCATACGTCTTCCGGATAACAGATTCTAATACTGGGTTAGCTTCATACGTGAACACTCTTTCATTTCTAATCCTCTTAGCACAAAAGCTAGAAACTAAGCCGATTCCAGTTCCCAACTCCATGACAATATCGCTTGGTTGAAGCTGAGATTCAACAATCTTCAACTCATATTTTTCATAAGTTCCTGCATACAATGCTTCTTGAAGTTCTCTAGGTAGATTATCAATAACTGGAATTGCAATTCCATGAATCTTAACTATCTGTGGTTTCTTCCAATCGTAGTATGTAATTTTGGTACGTTCTAGAAACCTACCAGTCTTAATTCTGAGTTGTGAAATATTTATCATTTCCTCACTCCATAGATTTTAAAGAACTGGGGACTGGGTAACAGAGGAAGACAACTAGCAATGGCTACTGACTACCCCTCTTTTATCACTTTGGGAGAACCCAATCGCTGAAAGCCTTTCGAGGCTTTAATTTCTAAGTTTTGGCTATAAATTTTAGTTACTGTTAGAAAATAAAGGCTCAAAGCTTGACTCAATCAAAGTTTCAGAATCTT